>JAEULF010000043.1 GCA_016793965.1 Alphaproteobacteria bacterium
CGGGGTGGGGCGCTTCGCGCCGGGCGCAGGCGGACGGCAAGGCGTCCGATGACGCCGGCACTCTCCCTCCAGGCGCTCCGCCCGCGCCTCGTCTTCTACGCCTTCGTGGCGCCGTTCGCGGCGCTCACCGTGCTGTTCGGCGTTTGGCCGATCCTGCTGTCGTTCCAAGTCTCGCTGACCGCGTCGGCGACGGCGCTGAAGCCCGACGCCACCTATGTCGGCCTGGCCAACTACGCTGCGATCCTCTCCGACCCCTTGTTCCGCGATTCGCTGCTGCGCACGCTCGCCTACACGGCGGCGGCGGTGGCGGCGAATGTCGGCTTCGCTCTGGCCTTCGCGCTGCTGCTCGATTCGCCGTTGCTCGCGCGCGGCCGCACGCTCTTCAAGGTGGCGGTGTTCCTGCCTGTCGTGACGCCGGACGTCGCCGGCTACGTCGTCTGGCGCTGGCTCTACGACCGCAGCTTCGGCGCGGTGAACGCGGCGCTGGCGCTGCTGGGATTGCCGCCCTTCGGCGGGCTGTCCTCGGCCGACACCGTGCTGCCGGCCATCCTCGTCGCCGAGCTCTGGCACCATGCCGGCTTCTACGTCGTGATCTTCCTGGCCAACCTGGCCATGCGCCAGCGCTCGCTGGAGGAGGCCGCGGCGCTCGACGGCGCCGGCAAGTGGCAGGTCTTCCGCTACGTCATCCTGCCGCAGCTCCGGCCGGCGCTGGTCATCAACACGGTGTACGCGCTGATACAGTTCCTCAAGACCTTCACGGTCGTGGTGGTGATGACCAAGGGCGGGCCGGCCGACCGGACGAACTTCGTCAGCTACTACGCCTACCAACTGTTCGACCAGGGCCGCTACGGCGAGGCCACCGCGATGGCGAGCGTGCTCTTCGCCATCGTCGCCGTCGCGGCGTCCATTGCCTACGCGCTCGGCGAGCGGGGAGAGCGCGCGTGACGCCCGGGCGCCTGCGCCGAGGGTCCGCCGTGGCGCTTGCCTATGCCGCGGCGGGCGCCGTCAGCCTGGTCTTCGTGTTCCCCTACTGGTGGATGCTGCTCGGCGCCTTCCGCTCGACCGAGGCGATCATGACGGCGCCGCTCGCCCTCTGGCCGGAGCGCATCGACTTCGGCGCCTTCGCGACGATCGGGCGCATCGCCGGCGTCGAGCTCTGGCGGCTGGCGCTCAATTCGCTCGGCATCACGCTCGCCTCCAGCGCCGTCGCGGTGACGGTCACGGCGCTCGGCGCCTACGCGGTGACGCGGCTGCGCCGCGATCCCGCGATGCGCGCCGTTCGCTGGGGCTTCCTGGTGTCGATCATGTACCCCTACATGCTGCTGGTGATCCCGGTCTACGTCGTCATGCACAAGCTGGGGCTGCTCGGCGGCTATGCCGGCATCGTGCTGTTCCTGGCGCTGGGCCCGATCCAGTTCTTCCTGTTCGAGCAGTTCTTCCGGTCGATCCCTCCCGAGGTGATCGAGTCGGCGACCATCGACGGCGCGGGGGAGGCGCAGATCCTCTGGCGCATCGTGCTGCCGATGGCGGCACCGGTGGTGGCGACGGTCGGCGTGATCACCTTCCTCCTCAACTGGGCGCAGTGGTTCCCGGTGCTCGTCATCTCGCGCGACCCCGACACCTTCACGCTGCCGGTGGCGCTGCTGACGCTGAACGGCGAGCTCGGCGTCAACTTCCAGGGGATCATGGCGCTCGCGGTGGTCACGACGGTTCCGGCCACGATCGTGTTCCTGCTGGCGCAGCGCCGCGTGATGCAGGGCATGGCCGAGGGCGCAGTGAAGGGGTAGGGCATGACGGCGATGCAGCAGGACCTCGCGCTCTGGGCGGCGATCGAGGCGGCGCGCGAGCGGAGCTTGCGCTGGCTCGGCGCGATGGAGAGCGCGGTCGCCGGGGCGCCGCGCGGCGCGATGCGGATCAGCGCGGCGCACGATCCCGCGCGCTGGCCGGGCATGCTGCTGCCGGGCACATACAACGGCATCATGTGCCTCGACCTGCTGGGCGGGCTCGATGGCTGGAGCGCCGGCGAGCGCCGGGCGCTCGCCGACTGGCTGGAGCGCGCGCGGCGGGAGGACGGCGTCTTCCGCATCGCCGGCATGGCGGACGGCCAGGTGTTCAAGAAGCCCGATCCCGTCGAGACCTGGAGCTACATCGACTTCCACGTCACCAATTACAGCCTGGGGGCCGTCCAGGCGCTCTGCCCGGAGCGGCCGGCCGTGCTCGACTTCGCGCGGCCCTGGCTCGATCCGCTGCGGCTCGAGGCCTGGCTCGCGCGCCGCGACCTGCGCGACCCCTGGCAGGAGGGCAACAACATCGTCAATCTCGGCAGCTTCCTGCTGCTGCTCGCACGCTGCGGCGCGGAGAGCGACCGGCGCGCCGCCGCCCATGCGCTCGACCTGGTCTTCGCTTGGCACGACCGGCTGCAGGAGCCGACCACCGGCTTCTGGGGCGTCGGCCAGCACGGCGACCCGGTCCAGGCGCTGCACGCCATGGCCGGCTCGATGCACAACTTCCATCTCTGGTACGCGACGGGCCGCGCGCTGCCCTTCCAGGACAAGGCGGCCGACTACGCGCTGTCGCGGCCGCCGACGGTGGACAGCGCCTGCATCGACGTGGACCTGGTGGACCTGCTCGTGCACGCGCACGGCATGATCGACCATCGCCGCGGCGAGATCCGCGATTGGCTGCGCGCACTGCTGCCGCCGCTCCTGGCGTTCCAGAACGACGACGGCGGCTTCCCGGACGTACGCGTGGGCGTGCGGCGCCAGGACGGATGGGTGCGCGGCTACGAGGAGCCCCAGGGCTTGTCCAACACCTTCGCCACTTGGTTCCGCTGGATCGCCATCGCGATGATCGCCGACTGCCTGTGGCCGGGGCGCCGGCGCTGGCGCTTCCGGCGCATGGTCGGGATCGGCTACCGGCGCGAGGCAGTGCCATGAGCGAGAGCGCCGGCGCGGCGGACCCGTTCGCGCACCTGCACGACGAGGACTATCTCGGCCCCTTCGGGCGCGGCCGGGTCGGCCACGCCGACCTGGTGATCACCGCCGGCCGCGAAGCGATATCGCTCGACGGCGACTGGCGCTTCACGCTCGACCTGTTCGACGAGGGGCTGCGCCAGAAATGGTACCTCGACGAGCCGGATCCGCCGGAATCCTGGACGGTGCCGCGCGACTACGATTGCGGCGCCGATCGGACGATCGCCGTGCCCTCCTGCTGGACCTGCGCGCGACCGGAATGGCGCTACTTCGAGGGCGGCGCCTGGTACACGCGCTTCATCGACTGGGCGCCGGCGCCCGACGAGCGCGTGGTGCTGCGCATCGGCGCCGCGAACTACGAGGCGCGCGTGTTCCTCAACGGCGCGTTCGTCGCGTCCCATCGCGGCGGCTTCACGCCGTTCTGCGTCGAGCTGACGGGCAAGCTGCGCTCCGGCGCCAACCGGCTGCAGGTCAACGTCGATAGCAGGCGCGCCGCCGACCGCGTGCCGATGCACCATTTCGACTGGTTCAACGACGGCGGCATCTTCCGCGAGGTGGCGCTCTTCCGCCTGCCCCAGGTGTTCATCCGCGATGCCGCGCTGCGGCTGGCGCCCGACGCGGGCTTCGGCGCGATCAAGGCAGAGATCGCGCTCTCCGACGCGGTGGACGGCACCGCCTCCGTGCGCATCCCCGAGCTCGGTGTCGATGCGGCAGTGCCGATCGTCGGCGGGAGCGGGAGCGCGACGCTCGCTGCCCGGCCGGAGCTGTGGAGCCCGCAGTCGCCGAGGCTCTACGACGTCGAGGTCGGCTTCGGTGCGGACCGCGTGCGCGAGCGGATCGGCTTCCGCGACATCCGCGTCGCCGGCATGGAGATCCTGCTGAACGGCGCGCCGATCGTGCTGCAGGGCGTCTGCGTGCACGAGGACGACGTCGCCACGGGCCGCGCCACGAGCGAAGCCGACATCCGCCGCCGCCTCGCGCATGCCAAGGAGCTCGGCTGCAACGCGCTGCGCCTGGCGCACTACCCGCACCACGACCTCGTCGCGCGCCTGGCCGACGAGGCCGGCCTGATGCTCTGGGCCGAGGTACCGGTCTACTGGGCGATCGATTTCGCCAACCCCGCCACCTATGCCGACGCCGAGAACCAGCTCCTGGAGCTGATCCGGCGCGACCGCAACCGGGCGAGCGTCGTCATCTGGGGCGTCGGCAACGAGAACGCCGACACCGACGCGCGCTACCGCTTCATGTCGTCGCTTGCCGAGGCGGCGCGGCGCGCCGACCCGAGCCGGCTCGTCGCCGCCGCCTGCCTGATCAACCGCGCCACGTTCCGGATCGAGGACCGGCTGGCGGCGCATCTCGACCTGATCGGGCTCAACGAGTATTTCGGATGGTACGAGCCGGAGTTCACGGGGCTCGAGCGGCTGCTCGCGAACTCCGCGCCGGACCGGCCCGTCGTCATCAGCGAGTTCGGCGCCGACGCCCTGGCCGGGCACCGCGGCGGCGCGCGCACGCTGTTCAGCGAGGACGCGCAGGCCGCGTTCTTCCGCCGCCAGTTCGAGATCCTCTCGACCGTGCCCTGGATCAAGGGCGCGTTCCCCTGGGTGCTCTACGACTTCCGCTCGGAGCGCCGCCAGACGCGCTTCCAGAAGGGCTTCAACCGCAAGGGATTGATCGCCGAGGACAAGCGCACGAAGAAGGCGGCGTTCGAGGCGATCCGCGCGCTGTACAGCGCCAACGCGCCGCCTCTGGGCGGCGGGAGCCGCTAGCTCCGCCACTCCAGCAGCCAGTCGTAGAAGGCGTGCACGGTCGGGCGCGCCAGCGTCTCCTCCGGCGCCACGGCGTAGTAGCCGGCCGGCGACGGTTTCGAGAGCGGGAAGGGGCGGACCAGCCGTCCTTGCTCCAGGTGGTCGCCGAGGATGGCGCTGCGGCCCAGCGCCACGCCCTGGCCGGCGACCGACGCGGCGATCAGCACGGAGGAATCGGAGAAGCGCGGGCCCGCCTTGCCGTCGACGCCCGTCACGCCGGCCTCGTCGAGCCAGGCCGACCAGCTCAGCCAGGGCTGGCGCGGCCCTGCGTCGATGTCGTGCAGCAGCGTCTGGTGGGCGAGGTCGGCGAGGTCGCGCAGCTGGTGCGGCCCGTTCAGCAGCGCCGGGCTGCACACCGGGAAGATGTCCTCGTCCATGATCTTCTCGGCCACCAGCCCCTCGAAGGGCGGCCGGCCGTAGCGCAGCGCCAGGTCGACCTCGTCGCGCCGGAAGTCGACGAAGCGGCGCTCCGTCCACAGCACCACGTCGATCGCCGGGTGGCGCTGGCGGAAATCCGCGAGCTTCGGCACCAACCAGCCGACGGCGAAGGAGGTCAGCGTGCTGACGATCACCGTGCCCTTGAGCTCGCCGGCGCGCAGCTGCGCCGCCGCGCGCGCGAGGCGGTCGAAGGCTTGGCTCACCTCGGGCAGGATGTTGCGTGCCGCGTCCGTCACCAGGATGCGGCTCGCCTGGCGGCGGAACAGCTGCACGCCGAGCCAGTCCTCGAGGCCCTTGATCTGGTGGCTGATCGCGGCCGGCGTGACGTGCAGCTCCTCGGCGGCCAGCGCGAAGCTGCCGAGCCGGGCAGCAGCCTCGAAGGCGCGCAAGCTGTTGAGCGAGGGGAGCGAGCGGGCCATGCCGGACTCCGACTGGGCAGTGTCGGCGGAGCGATTCCGAGCGTGAGGATTTCTTATTCTGCGCGAATTGAGTTCCGAATCAATCTCTTGCCGATTTCGCGGGGCGCGGGGTGCACATGCACGGGGCGCGCGGATCCGCTCGGCCCCCCACGCTGACCATCGACATCGGGCAGCGCTGGGCGTCGCGTCTTGGACGACGCTGCTGGTCTGGCTGCTCAGCCGATGGCCGCATCGCGGCCGGTGCGGGTCACTTCTTGCGGAAGGCGTCGATCGCGACGACCTCGGCCGATCTCTGCTCGGGCTTTTCGGTCGATCGCGCGCCATCGACCGTGGCGATTCGCGGCCCGGCCGGATGCGTCGGCCGCGGCTTGGTCTCTTCGGGCGCGGCATCGCCGACGGTCTCGCCCGCGCCTTCGGCGCGGGATTCGACGGCCTCGAACTGCAGCGCGAAGTTCACCGACGGGTCGGCGAACGCAACGATCGCGGCGAAAGGGATGACCAGCCGCTCGTGCACGCGACGGAAGCTCAGCGTCACCGTGAAGCCATCCTCGCGCACCTCCAGGCCCCAGTACTGGTGCTGGAGGACGATGGTCATCGTCTCCGGGTATTCCTGGCGCAGATGCTCCGGGATCTCGACCCCCGGCGCCGTCGTGCGGAAGGTGACGTAGAAATGGTGCGCACCGGGCAAGCCATGCGCGGCCGCATGCTCCAGCGCCTCGACCACGACGCTGCGCAGCGCGCGCTCGACCCAGCGGTCGTATCTCAGTCCTTCGCTCGGCGCGGCCATGCCTTACGCTTCCCTGTCTTCCCGACTCCCGGGCGCCGGGCATCGGTGTTATCGCCTCGGCTGCGGCCGGGCAAGCGTCTGTCGGCACCGGCGCGGCGATTCACCTGGGCCTGCGCGAGTCGCCGGAGCGATGAGCGGCGAAGTGGGGGGCTTCTGTTGCCCGGCGCCCCCCGTGCCGCGCTTAAGAGCTCGGTGTCAAGCTGCCGTTAGGCAGCGAGACGGACCTCCTCAGCGGGTGCGACGTTGTCGTTCGCACTTCAGGTTTGGCCCGATAACGGCGGTACCATGCCGAGCGCAGAGCGCGCCTTTAACACGCGCGTCGATCCTATTTCGCCCCCGCGTTCTCGCTTGCGCGAGCCGCCCGGCAGAGCGTCCTCCGGAGGGAGTTCGCGTGCCGCACGGGAGTGGTGGAGGCGCCGGGTACCGCCCCCGGGTCCGCAACGCCTATTCCACGCGCCGTTTAGCGCCATAGTCGGGCCGAAGCCCGACGCTCTGACTATAGGCACTGAAGCGGTCGGTTGGAAGGGGACGCGACTCGGTGCCGCGGCGATCGCCGGTTATCCAGCCCTGCCGCATGATGCAGGGATGGGGGCGACCGGCGCGACTCGCTTGCCGGCTGCGGCGGTCGCGGCGAGATCGACCAGGCAGGGGACGTCATCGGTCGATCGGGCTATAAGCGGCGGCCATGACGTCCGATGAATCGACAACCGAGCCGTCCGCCGCCGGCCGCCGGCTGACCGCCGCGCAGGCCGACGAGATCGCGCAGCAGCGTGCCGCCTCGGCGACGACGTTGCGCCCGACGGTTCCCGCGCTGGAGGCTCTGCTCTATGCGCCTGTGCCGGTCCTCGACCACGGGTTCGTGCGCGTCATCGACTACATGGGCGACGACGCGGCGATCGTGCAGGCGGCACGCGTCTCTTACGGCAAGGGCACGAAGCGGGTGTCCGAGGATCGCGGTCTCATCCGCTACCTGATGCGCCACCGGCACACGACGCCGTTCGAGATGTGCGAGATCAAGCTGCACGTGAAGCTGCCGATCTTCGTGGCGCGGCAGTGGATCCGGCATCGCACGGCCAACGTCAACGAGTACTCCGCGCGCTACTCGATCCTCGACCGCGAGTTCTACTTGCCGGCGCCGGAGCAGCTGGCGGCGCAGTCGAAGGAGAACCGGCAGGGACGCGCCAAGGTTCTGCAGGGCGCAGAGGCGCAGCGCGTCATGGGCCTCCTGCGCGCGGATGCCGAGCAAGCCTATGACCATTACCTGGAGATGCTGAACGAGGGACCGGACGGCCAGCCGCTCGACGCGGAGCGCGACGGCCTGGCGCGCGAGCTCGCGCGGATGAACCTGACGCTCGGCTACTATACGCAGTGGTATTGGAAGGTCGATCTCCACAACCTGATGCATTTCCTGTCGCTGCGCGCCGACGCCCACGCGCAGTTCGAGATCCGCGTCTATGCGGATGCGATGATCGAGATCATGCGGGCTTGGGTGCCGATCGCTGCCGAAGCGTTCCGCGACTACCGGCTCGAAGGAGCCAGCCTGTCCGGACCGGCGTTGCGCGCGGTGCGCCGGATGCTCGCAGGCGAGACGGTCGGCGAAGAGGGGAGCGGCCTATCGGCGCGGGAGTGGCGCGAACTGCTCGCAGTGCTCGGCCGTTCGGACTGAAGCACAATTCGCGCAGAACAGGTCTGGCAGACACGCGCGCAACCGCGCGCGGCGATCGTTCCGACCGCCGCTGCGGCTGCGCAATCCACCTTGGGCCACGCGATCTCAGCGCGAGACCCAGACCATCCGCACGACTCATTGCGGCGACACAGGGTCGCCGCACGGTCAGGCCGCGGTGTTGACCTGGCTGCTGTTGCCGCGCGCGAGCGGCTGGCTGGCCGTCACCGAATCACGGAAAGACGACGTCGCGCCCCGACTCACGCCGAGGCTCGACTCCACGACGCGCGTTGTCACGTAGTGGTTGGACTGGCCCTGGCTGCTCGTGATCAGGGGCGTCAATGAGCTAACGCTGATTGTCATGACACGCCTCACATCCTGCTTTGGGCTTCGGCCGCCAGTGTGGCTACATCGCCCGCTGGCCGAAGATAGGACTTTCCTGTCCCAACACTACATATACACACGCCGCGCCCCTGTGACAAGAAAAATCGCATTCCCGGGCGGCGTTGGGTTGCCGGGTCCGCCAGATGGCGGAGTCTCGCGGCAAGCTGACCGAAGATCACGGCATGACAAAGGGCAATGAACGCGCAGCAATGCGGCAATTTTTGCCTAGAATTGGTTTACGAATTCCTTACGGGAGGGGCCTCTCGGGGCCGCAGCGGATCACAGCGCCGCGACCTTGTCGCGCCGGCGCTGGACCGAGGACGGAATTTTCAGCGATTCTCGGTACTTGGCTACGGTCCGGCGGGCGATGTCGACGCCCTCGCCCTTGAGGATCTCGACGATCCGATCGTCGGACAGGACCTCGGCGCCCTCGGCGGCGATCAACTCGCGGACGCGGTGGCGCACCGATTCCGCGGAGTGCGTGGCGCCGCCGTCGGCCGCCTGGATCGACGCCGTGAAGAAGTACTTCAGCTCGAAAAGTCCGCGCGGCGTGTCCATGAACTTGTTTGTCGTGACGCGGGACACCGTGCTCTCGTGCATGCCGATGGCGTCGGCGATGTCGCGCAGGACGAGGGGGCGCAGGTACTTCACGCCATGCGCGAAGAAGGCGTCCTGCTGGCGCACGATCTCGGTGGCGACCTTGAGGATCGTGGTGGCGCGCTGGTGCAGCGACTTGACCAGCCAGTTGGCCGACTGGAAGCACTCGGACAGGTACTCGCGGTCGTCCTTGCGCTTCGTCGACTTGCTGACGCGCGCGTAGTACTCGGCGTTGACGAGCACGCGCGGGAGCGTGTCGGGGTTGAGCTCGATGATCCAGACGCCTTGCCCGCCCGGACTGGCGCGCATCAGGATGTCCGGCACCGGTTGGTCCGTCGGCTCCGGCGGCACGAAGGCGAGGCCGGGCTTGGGGTCGAGGGCGCGGATCTCCGCGACCATGTCCTGCAGGTCCTCGCGGTCCACGCCGCACGCTTTCATCAGCGCCGCGACGTCCCGCTTGGCGAGGAGCTCGAGGTTGGCGAGCATCGCCTGCATGGCCGGGTCGAGGCGGTCGCGCTCCTTCAGCTGCAGCGCCAGGCACTCCGCGAGCGACCGGGCGAAGACGCCCGCCGGGTCGCAGCGCTGCAGCTTCGCCAGGACCTGGTCGACGCGCTCGGCGGGGCATCCCAGGCGGGCGGCGACGGCGTCGGTTCCCTCGGTCAGGTATCCCGCCTCGTCGATCTGGTCGATCAGCAGCATGCCGATGATGCGCTCTGCCGGGTCCTGCAAGTCGATCCAGAGCTGCTCGACGAGGTGGTCGCGCAGCGTCTCGCCCTTGGCCACGGTCTGGTCCGGGCTGCGATCGTCGCGGTCGAAGTCGCCGCCGGCGCCGCGCCAGGAGCCCATGGTCGGGGCGTCGCCGCCGCTCGATCCCGACCAGGCTGCGTCGGAGGGCCCGTCCTCGCTGAAGACGTTCTCGGGGTCGGTGTCGAGTCCTGCGGCCGCATCGTCCGGCAGCCGGTCGCTGCGGATCTCGTCGAAGGAATCAGCCGCGGGCGACGCGGGCATCTCCGGCGCGGGCGCATCGAGCGTCCGCGGGTCGTCGCCTCGCTCGCCGCCGCTCTCCCCCTCGGCGCCCGGGATCTCGTCCGGCTTCTCCAGCAAGGGGTTGCGCTCGATCTCCCCTTCGACGAAGGCGGCGAGGTCCATGTTCGAGAGCTGCAGCAGCTTGATCGCCTGCTGCAGCTGCGGCGTCATGACGAGCGTCTGGGCCTGGCGAAGGTCCAGCCGTTGCGAGAGCGCTGCCCTGCCTCTCTCCACGCCGCGTCCCTTTCCTGTCCGGCCCTACCGCTCGAAGCGGTCGCCGAGATAGACGCGGCGCACGCCCTCGTGCGCCACGATCTCGGCCGGCTTGCCTTCCATCAGGACGGCGCCGTCGTGGATGATGTAGGCGCGGTCGACGATGCCCAGCGTCTCGCGCACGTTGTGGTCGGTGATGAGGACGCCGATGCCGCGGTCCTTCAGGTGGAACACCAGGTCGCGGATGTCGGAGACGGCGATCGGGTCGATGCCGGCGAGCGGCTCGTCGAGCAGGATGAAGTGCGGCTGCGAGGCCAGAGCGCGCGCGATCTCGCAGCGCCGGCGCTCGCCGCCGGAGAGCGCGATGGCTGGCGTCCGCCTGAGATGGCTGATCGAGAACTCCGCAAGCAGGTCCTCGAGCATCGCCTCGCGCCGGTCGCGGTCGGAATCGACCGCCTCGAGCACGGCGCGGATGTTCTGCTCGACCGACAGGCCGCGGAAGATCGAGGCCTCCTGCGGCAGGTAGCCGATGCCCATGCGCGCGCGCCGGTACATCGGCAGGTCCGTGATGTCCTGCCCGTCCAGGAGGATGCGGCCGTAATCGGCCGAGATCAGCCCGGTGACGATGTAGAAGCAGGTCGTCTTGCCGGCGCCGTTCGGGCCGAGCAGCCCGACGGCCTCGCCGCGCTGCATGACGAGGGAGACGCCGCGCAGCACCGGCCGCCCCTTGAAGCTCTTGCCGAGGTTGTCGGCCATCAGCCCGTCGCCGCGGGCGACGACCACCGCTTTGCGGCTGGCCGTGGGCACGTCGGGGCGCCGCGCCTGCGCCGGCGCTGCGAGGGGACGCGCGGCCGGGCGCACGGCTTGGCGCGGCGCCTCGGGCGGCTGTCCCGGTGGGCGCAGCGGTCGGACGCTCGGCCCGGCTCCGCGGCCGAGAGCCGGTCCTGGCGTCGACATCGGCGCGCCGCGCGGCAGGTCGCGATCGTCCATGCTCATCCCGTTGCTTCCCGGCGCGCTGCGCCGTCCCTCCGGTTCGGGCTGTCCTGGTTCCGGCGCATCATCGGCAGGGCCGAAGCTTGACCTGTGCCTGCGCGGCGGCTTGCGGCGCCTGGGTCGCGGCGGACCCGTCGCCGGCGCCGGGCAGCATGATGCCGTGCACCCGGCTGGGTTGCCCGGCCGGCGCGCCACCGGAGCCGGACGTGCGCGCCGGCAGCAGCCGGCTGATGCCGGTGTTCATGTTGATCTCGCCGCGGTCGCCTTGCAGGCGGCCCTGCGCGCTCTGGATCTCGACGCTGCCCTCCAGATGCGCTAGCGCGGTGTCGAGGTCGTAGTCGCCCCAGGCGCCGCGCGCCACGTTGCTCGGGTTGTCCAGGCAGACATTGCCGGTCGCCTCGAAGCGCTTGGCGCGCAGCGCGCTGTTCTCGCCGCGCGTCGGCACCATGTAGGATTTCAGGAGGTCGGCCGCGATGCGCTGGTCGCCGCGCACCCCCAAGGCGTTGCCGCGCGCAAAGGCGATGCGCGGGCGCTCATGGTACTCGATCGCGTCGCGCGCGGTCAGCACGTCCGTCTGGGTCGTCAGCTTCAGGTTGCGTCCGGTCAGGACCATGATGCCCGTGTCGACGTCGTAGTCGCCGCGATCGCCCTGGGCCGTCTCGGTCGGCGAGGCGATCACGACGCCGCCGACGGCCTCCATGCGCCAGATCTCCGTGCCGCCCTCCTTGGTCTGGCGGTAATGCGCGATCAGCCGGTCGGCGCGGATCTCGACCTCGCCTCGGCGCGCGCGCGCGTCGCCGTTGGCGATGTAGCGCAGCGCCTCGCGGTGCCACTCGATGCCTTGGGTCGCGTTGATCTGGATCGGCCCCTCTCCGCCGCGCTGCATCAGGCCGAGACCCTGGGCTGCGGCGACGCCGGCACCCTGCGGCATGCCGGCGAGCACGAGGGCTGCGGCAGCTGCGGCCGCCGCCCGAATCTCGAAGCGGCTGTTCATTGAGCGGCCTTCTGCGCCCGGGCGCCGGGCGTCCGCGGCGCGCCCGCTTGCGGACGCGCGGCCTTCTGCCCCTGCGCGGCGCGCTTGGCCTGGGTGCTGCCGCCTTGGTGCAGCACGAGCGTCGAGCGGCCCGTGAAGACGACGACCTCGCCCTTGTTCACGATCCGGAACCCGCGGCTCTCGATCGTGCCCATCGGACCGTGGCCGCTCACGGGCGATTCGCCGTAGGCGTCGCTCGACCGCACGTCGAGCCGCGCGGTCGCCGTCTGGAACTCGTGGCCGGCGTCGTGCACCACCGTCACGCCGCCGAACAGGTCGAGGACCTGGTTGGTGCGGTCGTAGAGCCCTGTCGAGGCGATCAGCTTGAGCAGCGAGCTGTCCGTCATCAGCAGGTCGGCGTCGGGCTGGTCGAGCTCGACGAGCTGCGGGTCCGACGGCGACTGCGTCGCGGCGATCGAGCGGATGTTGTAGGACTGCGCGCGGTCGTCCATGCCCTGGAAGCGCGGGTTCAGCATGGCGAGATGCTGCGCGTTCGACAGGTCGACGCGGGCGTCGCCGATCCTGAACTTGCGCTGCTCGATCTGCGCGAGGTCCGGCCAGACGGCGACGAGGATCACGATGCAGATCGCCGCGCCGGGCAGCAGCCACTTCATCAGGCCGACGAAAGCGCTGTAAATGAACCCGCCGGGGCTCCGGCGCTGCGGGGCAGCGATGCGCAGCAGCCTGTCGCGACGCGGCGGCGGGCGCGTGCCGGCCGGGCCCTGTCCAGCGGACGGACCGCGAGCCTC
Source organism: Alphaproteobacteria bacterium (assembly GCA_016793965.1). Classification (GTDB taxonomy): domain Bacteria; phylum Pseudomonadota; class Alphaproteobacteria; order JAEULF01; family JAEULF01; genus JAEULF01. The sequence goes on from JAEULF010000043.1 coordinate 13,080, forward strand.
CAGCCGCGGCTCCGCCCTCAGAGCCCCGCTGGGCAGGATCGCCTCCGAATCCGCGTCCATGCTCGCCATGCTGACGCCCTGCTTCGCCACGCCCAGATCCCGTCCCCTAGATCCCGTCCGTCCCATGCCCCTGCGGCGGCTGCGCCGGCAGCCTGCTCGCCCAGCGGAGAATACCAGTCCGGCAGGGCAGCGGAACGGCATTTCGCCGCTTTCCCAGCAAGAAACGCGCCAAGGGGCGATTGCAACTGGAATATCAGCGCCTTGCCGAGGTCACGCAATGCCGGCCCGCAGGCAATCGTGAATGTGCAGGATGCCGACAGGGCGGCCGTCCTCGACGACGAACAGGCTGGTGATGGCGCGCGCGTTCATG
>JAEULF010000101.1 GCA_016793965.1 Alphaproteobacteria bacterium
GCGGCTTGCCTGCTGTGGCCTTGTACATGTCCTGCTCCTCCATGGGGTCGCGCCATGACTCGAAACGCGTCCGCCGACTCTTCGCAAGTTGCTTCGGCGGCTGCAACCTGGAGGGCCGCGGCGGATGGGTCACCATAGGGCAGGGACTCGCAGCGACGAAGCGCGCAGATGGATGCTTGACCCCGGCCGCACGAAAGGGTCCGATCGCATCGGCATGGACCGATCTCGCATGAGCCGATCACGCACCATTCTCCTCGCGGCCGCGGCGATCGCCGCCGGGCTCGCCGTCGCCGGATTCGTGCTGCGCAGCGATCTCGGGTTGGGCGCGATCGGCGTTCAAGGCGCGCCGCCGCCCTTCCGCGGCGACAGCCGGCCTTACGTCGAGATCCAGCCGCCGCGCGCCCTGCCGCCGCTCGTCCTCGAGCGACCCGACGGGTCGCCGATCGGCATCGCCGACCTGAAGGGCCGGGTGGTCGTGCTCAACCTCTGGGCCACGTGGTGCGCTCCCTGCGTGCGCGAGATGCCGGCGCTCGACCGCCTGCAGGGCGCCTTCGACCCGAGGGACGTGACGGTCGTAGCCCTATCGCTCGACCGCGGCGGCGCCGCTCAGGTCAAGCCGTTCTTCGCCGAGACGGGCATCAAGCATCTGTCCGTCTATCTCGACCCGAAGATGACGAGCATGAGCGCCTTGAAGCCGCGCGGACTGCCGACGACCCTCGTCATCGACCGGGAAGGACGCGAGGTGGGGAGGCTTGAAGGCGCCGCGGCATGGGATTCGCCCGATGCGCACGCGCTGCTTCGACACTATCTCGGCACGCCGCCAGCGACGACGATCCGCACCGGCGGTTGATCATCGCGACAGAAGATTTGCGCATTGCTCATGCGGTGCGCCATCGCCAGCGGTCCCTACCTCATTTGGGTGATGACGACTATCCTCGGCTCGAGCGAGCGCGACCGCGCGCGCCGGCGAACCGACGGAGGACGCCCATGACCCTGAAGGATGACGAGTCCACGCCAGCGATCGCCCGCGGCGCCGCGGCGCCGCTTGCCGACCTGATCGAGCTGCGCATGTCGCGCCGCGACGCGCTGAAGGCAGGCGCCGCCGCCGGCGCCTTCGGCCTGTTCGGCGCCGGCCTCGGCGGCTGCGCCTCGACCGGATCCGGCAGCATCGGGTTCCAGGAGATCAAGCACGCCATGACGTCGGAGCACCAAGTGGCACCAGGCTACGACGTGCAGGTCGTCATCCGGTGGGGCGACCCCCTGTTCCCCGACGCCGCGGCGTTCGACCCGCGCGCCCAGACGGCTGCGACGCAGCGCAGGCAGTTCGGCTACGACAACGACTTCCTGGCCTTCATGCCGCTGCCGGTCGGTTCCTCCAACTCGGAGCGCGGCGTGCTGTGCGCCAACCATGAGCGCTGCTCGGCGCCGCTGATGTGGCCCGGCGCCGACGAAAAGACATGGGAGAAGCTCTCGCGCGAGCAGTGCGAGGTCGAGATGGCCTGCCAGGGTCACGACTTCGTCGAGATCAAGCAGGAGCGCGGGCGCTGGCAGGTCGTCACCGACAGCCCCTATAACCGTCGCTTTACGCCCCTGGAGACGCCGTTCCGCGTCGGCGGGCCAGCCGCCGGCCATACCAGGATGCGCACGCACGCCGACCCGGCGGGCACGCGCGTCATCGGAACCATGAACAACTGCGCGGGCGGCAAGACGCCTTGGGGCACAGTGCTGAGCGGCGAGGAGAACATCCACAACTACTTCCTCGGCAACCCGGACCAGGGACCTGAGGCGAGCGCGCGCAAGCGCTACGGCATCAGCGGCAAGCCGCGCTACGTCTGGGGCAGGTACTTCGACCGGTTCAACCTGGACAAGGAGCCGAACGAGGCGAACCGCTTCGGCTGGATCGTCGAGATGGACCCCTACGACCCGACCTCGACGCCCGTGAAGCGGACGGCGCTCGGACGCTTCAAGCACGAAGGCGCGACCTGCGCCGTCAGCCATGACGGCCGCGTCGCCGTCTACTCCGGCGACGACGAGCGCATGGAGTACGTCTACAAGTTCGTCACCAAGGGACGGTTCGACCCGGCGAACCGCGCCGCCAACCGCGACCTGCTCGACGAGGGCACTCTCTACGTCGCCCGGTTCGAGAGCGACGGCAGCCTGCGCTGGCTGCCTCTCGTGCATGGCGAGGGGCCGCTGGGCGCGGCGAACGGCTTCCAGAGCCAGGCGGACGTGCTGATCGAGGCTCGCCGCGCCGCCGACCTGCTCGGCGGGACGCCGATGGACCGGCCGGAGGACATCGAGCCGGACCCCCGCACGGGGCGCGTGTACGTCGTCATGACCTACAACGAGCGCCGCACGCCGCAGCAGGTCAATGCCGCGAACCCGCGGGCGCGCAACCGGTTCGGCCATATCGTCGAGATCATCCCGCCGACCGCCGACGGCAAGGCCGACCACGGCGCGACGAGCTGCCGGTGGGACTTCCTGCTGCTCGCCGGCGACCCTGCCAAGCCGGACCACGGCGCGCGCTACGGCGCCGGCACCGCGCGCGGCTCGTCGGAGAGCTGGCTCTCCTGCCCGGACAATCTTGCCTTCGATCCGCGCGGCCGGCTCTGGATCACGACGGACGGGCAGGACGATGCAGTCGGCTTCTGCGACAGCGCCTATGCGGCCGAGACGTCAGGCCCGGAGCGGGGCGTGCCCAGGCTTTTCTTCAACGCGCCGCGCGGCGCGGAGATCTGCGGTCCGGAGTTCACGCCGGACGGAAGGACCCTCTTCCTTGCCATCCAGCATCCGGCAGAGGAGAAGGACTCGACCTTCGACAAGCCGTCGACGCGCTGGCCCGACTTCCGGGCCGACATGCCGCCACGCCCGTCCGTGGTCGCGATCAGCCGGAAGGGCGGCGGCGAGGTCGGCAGCTGAGGCAACGGCGTGCCTACGGCCCGGCGGCTCCGCCGCCGGACCGCCCGAGCCCATCGATGTAGGCATGGACCTTCGCCGTCATCGCGATCAACGCGAGCGCGGAGACGCAGGCGACCGCGACGGCGACCCAACCGTCCCACAAGTCGGCGACGACGCCGGCGAGCAGGAGCCCGAGCGCGCCGTCGATGACCGACGACAGCACCAGGAATGCCCAGTATAGGCCCTTGAGGCCGCGCCTGCAGGTCTCTCCCGGATCGCTGCCCTGGCTCTGGTCGAGCGCCATGCAGGCGGCAAACTGCGCGTCGATCCTGTCCCGCAGTCCTGCGAGGAACCTCTCGCCGATCATCGCGCCACCGCGCGACGCGCCGTGCAACGGCGCCTTCAGCGCGTCGGCACCGGCTTCTCGCCCTTGTAGTCGTAGAAGCCGCGCTTGGTCTTCCGTCCGAGCCAGCCGGCCTCGACGTACTTCACCAGGAGCGGGCAGGGCCGGTACTTCGAGTCCGCCAGCCCCTCGTAGAGCACCTGCATGACGGCGAGGCAGGTGTCGAGGCCGATGAAGTCGGCCAGCTCCAGCGGTCCCATCGGATGGTTGGTGCCGAGCTTCATCGCGGTATCGATCGCCTCGACCGAGCCGACGCCCTCATAGAGCGCGTACACCGCCTCGTTGATCATCGGCAGCAGGATGCGGTTGACGATGAAGGCCGGAAAGTCCTCAGCCGCGACCGGCACCTTGCCGAGCTTGAGCACGACCTCGCGCACCGCCTTGAACGTGTCCTCGTCGGTCGCGATGCCGCGGATCAGCTCGACGAGCTTCATGATCGGCACGGGATTCATGAAGTGCATGCCCATGAACCGCGCGGGACGGTCGGTCACGGCCGCGAGCCGCGTGATCGAGATCGACGACGTGTTCGACGCGACGAGCGCGTGCGGCGCCAGGCTCGGCACCAGCTGCTTGAAGATCGCGCGCTTGATCTCCTCGTTCTCCGAAGCCGCCTCGACGACGAGATCGCAGGCCTTGAAGCCGTCATAGGTCGTGCTCGGCACGATCCGGGCCAGGCCCTGCTTCTTGTCCGCCTCGCTGATCGCGTTCTTCTGGACCTGGCGGTCCATGCCCTTGGCGATGCCGACGAGGGCCGCGTCGATCGCTTCCTTCTTGATGTCGAAGAGGACGATGTCGTAGCCCGCCAGCGCGCAGACATGGGCGATGCCGCTGCCCATCTGGCCGGCGCCGATGACGCCGATCTTCTTGATGATCATCCGAGATCCTCCGGTTTGCCGCGTCCCCGGCCCAGCATAGTGCCCTGCACGCTCAGGGCTGCCGCATGACCCTCTGATCCGCTCGTCACTTCGGCAGCTTCGCCAGCGCTGCGTCGAGCTCCGGAACGGCCTTGAAGAGGTCCGCCACCAGGCCATAGTCGGCGACCTGGAAGATCGGCGCCTCTTCGTCCTTGTTGATGGCGACGATCACCTTGCTGTCCTTCATCCCCGCGAGATGCTGGATGGCCCCTGAGATGCCGACGGCGAGATAGAGGTCCGGCGCCACGACCTTGCCGGTCTGGCCGACCTGGTAGTCGTTCGGGACGAAGCCGGCATCCACCGCGGCGCGCGAGGCGCCGACGGCGGCGCCGAGCTTGTCCGCCACCGATTCCAGCAGCTTGAAGTTGTCGCCGTTCTGCATGCCGCGGCCGCCGGAGATGACGATGCGCGCCGAGGTCAGCTCGGGGCGCTCTGTCTTGGTCAACGCCTGGCCGACAAAGGTCGAGAGGCCTGCGGCAGGCGCGGCAGCGACCGCCTCGATCGCCGCGCTGCCGCCCGTCGCCGGCGCCGCATCGAACGCCGTCATGCGGACCGTCGCCACCTTGATCGGGTCGGCCGACTTGACGGTGGCGATGGCATTGCCGGCGTAGATCGGCCGCTCGAACGTGTCGCCGGACACGACGGCGCTGATGTCGGAGAACATCGCCGAGTCGAGAAGCGCAGCGACGCGGGGCATCAGGTTCTTGCCCGTCGCCGTCGCCGCAGCCAGCACGTGGGTGCGGCCCTTGGCAAGCTGGGCGACGAGCGGCGCCAGCTCCTCCGCGAGGCCGCTCGCCAGCTGGGGCGCCTCGGCCAGCAGCACCTTCGCGACACCCTTCACTTGGGCGGCGGAATCCGCGGCCGCGCGGCAGCCCTGGCCGGCGACCAGCAGCTGGATCTCGCCTGCGACGCCCTTCGCCTGCAGCGCCAGGGCGGCGCTCACGGCGTTCAGGGTGGCGGCCTTGACCGCCTTGCCGTCATGCTCGGCGACGACGAGGATCGACATCAGATCACCTTCGCTTCGTTGCGCAGCTTGTCCACCAGCGCGGCGACGTCAGGCACCTTGGTGCCGCCCTTGCGCTTCGCCGGCTCGATGACCTTGACCGTCTGGATGCGCGGCTTGGCATCGACGCCGAGAGCGTCTGGCGTCAGCTGCTCGATCGGCTTCTTCTTCGCCTTCATGATGTTCGGCAGCGAGGCATAGCGCGGCTCGTTCAGCCGCAGGTCGGTGGTCACGACCGAGGGCAGCTTCAGCTCGACCGTCTCCAGCCCGCCATCGACCTCGCGGGTCACCTTCATCTTGCCGTCGCCGAGCTCGAGCTTCGAGGCGAAGGTGCCCTGCGACCACCCGAGCAGCGCCGACAGCATCTGCCCTGTCTGGTTGCAGTCGTCGTCGATCGCCTGCTTGCCCACGATCACGAGGCCCGGCTTCTCCTTGTCGATCACCGCCTTGAGCAGCTTCGCCACGGCGAGCGGCTGCAGCTCCAGGTCGGTCAGCACATGGATGCCGCGATCGGCGCCCATCGCGAGCGCGGTGCGGATCGTCTCCTGGCAGGCAGCGACGCCCAGCGACACGGCGACGATCTCCGTAGCCTTGCCGGCCTCCTTAAGGCGGATCGCCTCCTCGACGGCGATCTCGTCGAACGGGTTCATCGACATCTTGACGTTGGCCGTCTCGACGCCGGACTGGTCGGCCTTGACGCGGACCTTGACGTTGTAATCGACGACGCGCTTGACCGCGACCAGGACCTTCATCGGAGTACCTCTAGGAGCAGCGGGACAGATGCCGCCGGGCAGCGTCCGACCGGCGCGCCAGGCGATCCGCCCGGGACATGCGCCGAGCGGGGCCCACTCCTAAGGCCGGCCGTGCGACGGTGTCAATTCGCGACGCCGCAAGGCTGTCCTCGGGGTCGCCGCCTGGGAAAGCCTGGCCGCAAGGCTCAACCGCGGTTCTGCCCGGGCACCCAGAGCACGTCGCGCGTGCCGCCGTCGTTGACGTGGCGCGCCAGCACGAACAGCAGGTCGGAGACCCTGTTGACGTACTTCACGATGACCGGATTGATCGTCTCCCGCGCTGCCAGCGCGGTCACCTCGCGCTCAGCCCGGCGCGTGATCGTGCGCGCGAGGTGAAGGTATGCGGCTGCCGCCGTGCCGCCGGGCAGGACGAAGGACGCCAGCGGCTTCAGCTTCGCGTTGATCGAGTCGATCTCCCGCTCCAGGCGGTCGACTTGTGCCTGCACGACGCGCAGGGGAGGATGCCCGGACTTCTTCTTCTCCTGCGTCTCCGGCACGCAAAGGTCGGCACCGACATCGAACAGGTCGTTCTGGATCCGGCCGAGCATGGCCGCGACCTCGCCGGTCACCTGGAGCCGCGCCAGCCCGATCGAGGCGTTCGCTTCGTCCACCGCGCCATAGGCAACGACGCGCTGGTCATGCTTCGGCACCCGAGCGCCGTCGCCGAGCGAGGTCTCGCCCGTGTCGCCGCCGCGCGTATAGATCCGCGTCAGCTGGACCATCGGAGCCTCCATGGGTCGTCGCTCGTTGCACCTGCCGGCCGCCGCGCCCGCTCGGCCGCCGGCGTCACCTCGCGAGCATCACCAAAGCGAACAGGACCAGCGCCGCCGCCTGCAGGATCACGCGCCACCGCATCAGCTTGTTGCTGCGCTCGCCCGAGCCGCCGCCCCGCGCCATGCCGAGCACGCCCATCGCGAGCACCGCGAGGACGCTCGCCAAAAGAAGAACCAAGCAGACGACGAAGAACGTGTTCATAGCCATACATCTAGCGCACTTCGTCGGCGGCAACCAGGGCCCCAAGGCTCAAGGCGCCGCCGGCAGCAGGCGTTGCCCTTCCGAAGTCTGTGGCGATCCCGACACAGCATCACCCGATCGCACCCGAAGAGCACGCCATGCGTGGCGGCGCGGCGCCCTCGCTGTAGCCTGCGACTTCGTCAATGCAGCCTGCCGCGACGTCCTGCCGCAGCATGGCCTCTCGGGAGCGAGTCATGGACCTCACTTTCTACACGTCGATCGACGGTCGTTGCCGCCGGCAAGACTATTGGCTTCGCTACGTTCTGCCTTTTGTCGTGGGATCCTTCATCGCCGGCATCATCGACGCCGTTCTGGGCCTTCAGCCGGTGGTGGTCTCGATTTTTTCGCTGGCCGCGCTGTGGCCGTTCATCGCTGTCGGCGTCCGGCGTTGCCATGACCGCGACTACAGCGGGTGGATGCTGCTGATCAGCCTGATTCCCGTGATCGGCTGGCTCTGGGCGCTGATCGACCTCGGCTTCATCGCAGGGACGACGGGCTCCAACCGCTTCGGCCCGGACCCGAAGTCCAGGAAGCGCTAGCGCTCAAGCGCCCACGAGGATCGGGCGTGCCTCGCGGCCGATTGCTCGCTCTTGCCGCTAGCCTGCTCCTGGCCAGCTGCGCGCCGCGCTATCAGCCACCGGGGCCAGCCGGACTCGAAGGCCGGCTCTTGGCGCCGGAGCTGGTCGATGGCGCGGACGGCGAGCGCTTCCAGACCGCGGATGGGCGCAGCCTGCCGCTACGCAGCTGGTGGCCGATCGACGCGCAGGCTGCCCGGCCGCGCGCCGTCATCGCGGCGCTGCACGGCATGAACGACTACGGCAACGCCTTCGCGGCGCCGGCCGCTGCCTTCGCGCGCCGGGGCGTGGTCACCTATGCGCCCGACCAGCGCGGCTTCGGTGCCGGCCCGCTGCCCGGACTCTGGCCAGGCATCGACCTGCTGGCGTCAGACATCCGCGCCTTGGCGCGACTGCTGCGCGCGCGCCATCCCAACGTCCCGCTCTACCTGCTCGGCGAGTCCATGGGCGGCGCCGTGTCGCTGGTCGCGCTCGCGAGCGCGGAGCCGCCCGATGTGGACGGGGCGATCCTGGTCGGCCCGGCCGTTTGGGGCAGGGCCTTCATGCCGCGCTGGCAGGCGGCCGCGCTCGACATCGCCGTCAGCACGCTGCCCTGGGTGTCTCTGGCGCCGCAGGGCCTCAACATCAAGCCGTCCGACAACCTGCCAATGCTCCGGGCTTTCGCGCGCGACCCGCTCGTCATCAAAGAGACGCGGATCGACGCCATCGCCGGCCTCGTCGACCTGATGGACGCAGCGATCGCCGCGGCGCCGCGCGTCGCCCAGCCGCTGCTGCTTCTCTACGGCGAGCGGGACGAGCTCGTACCGCGCGGGCCGACCATCCGCCTCATCGAGACGCTGCCGGCGGTCGCTGGGACGTCACCGCGCCAGCGGGTCGCCATCTACCCCGACGGCTATCACATGCTGCTGCGCGACGAGCGGTCGAAGACGCCGATCGCCGACATCCTGGCCTGGATCGAGGATCCAGCCGGCGTCCTGCCCTCGGGCGCCGATCGGCGCGGCGACCCGGTCGAGATCCTGAAGCGACCGCCACCGAGGCGCGGCTGGTAGGGCCCGACAATTCCTGCCGGCCCGACGGGAACGCCCGGCGGATTTTTCCGGTATGTTTAACGACATGTGAAAATCCAAGCCACAGCAGCACCTTAGCCTCTGATTAACCTTACCAGATCATGCCTGGGGACCGAGCGGCGCCACTGCATATAGGCGACGCGGCCGATGGCCCGCCATCGCCGCGCCGTGGCACGGCGGTTGCTCCTGATCTTCCAACGGGCGCGCCGTCCCGGCACGCATCACCGCCCCCTGCGGGCTTTGGACGAATGGGGACTCGGCCATGAACAGCACGGTCATCCGCCGCTACGACATCGACGAGGACGAGGCGATCGGGCGCGCTGCGCTCGATCGCAGCCTGGCCAAGCAGCGCGCAGCCGGCGCGCCGACGGCGCCGGGCGTCGCGCCCCTCCCCGCGCCGCTCGACGCCGAGCTGCTCGACATCGAGCGCATCGACGAGAGCGACAGCGACCGCCTCGACGACCTCGACATCCACTTCGGCAATCACGGCTGGAAGTGCGGCGCGCCTGACGCCTGGGCGTGATGCGCCGGCGTCACCGGCCATCGTCGTGGCGCGGCGCCTCCTTGCGCTGGTGCATGCCGTAGTCGCGCGCCACCTTCGCGACACGGATGCGGTAGTCCTGGAAGATCCCGGCGCGCCCTGATTCCTGGGCGACGCGATGCTCCGCGTGCTCGCGCCAGCGCGCGGCGGCCTGCTCGTCGCGCCAGAACGACAGCGACACGTACTTGCCCGGCGCGGCGACGCTCTGGAAGCGCTCGACGGAAATGAACCCGTCGATCCGCTCGAGCTCCGGCCGCAGCGCCGCAGCACGGCCGAAATACTCCGCTGCGCGCCCCTCGGCGGGCCAGACCTCGAATATGACGGCAATCATGTGGTGCCTCCGAGCTGGTTGACGGGGGATTGTGACGCGGCGGCGACTGCCGTTCCAAGCGCTCGCGCGCTTGGTCGATCCTCTGCTCCCCGCTAACATCGCGCTGCCGGGCAAAGGAACGACGGGTCCGCCGTCGCGACGCACCGGCGCCATTGGGAGAGCTGCACATGACAAGGGAGTTGCGCCTGCGCCTCGCAGGCATCGCCGCCGTGATCGCGGCGACGCTCGCCATGCCTGCCCTCGCCTATGACGGGCTGGTCGAGAAGAAGACCTTCGAGATGCCGAGCTACGTCACGGTCGGCGGCAAGACGATCAAGAACGTCAAGATCGGGTGGGAGAGCTACGGCACGCTGAACGCGGCCAAGGACAACGTGATCCTGATCTGCCACTTCTTCTCCGGCGACAGCCACGCGGCCGGCAAGTACGCGGCAGCCGACGCGGCGCCCGGCTATTGGGATTCCATCATCGGCGCGGGCAAGCCGATCGATACGGACAAGTTCTTCGTCATCAGCTCGGACACGCTGGTGAACTTGAGCACGAAGAACCCGAAGGTCGTGACCACCGGCCCGGCCTCGATCAACCCCGACACGGGCAAGCCCTACGGGATGACGTTCCCGATCGTGACCATCCGCGACTTCGTCAACGTCCAGAAGGCGCTGCTGGAATCGCTCGGCATCCGCAAGCTCCACACGGTCGCCGGCGCCTCGATGGGCGCCATCCAAGCCTTCGAGTGGGCGGCAGCCTATCCCGACATGGTCGAGCGCATCGTGCCGGTGATCGGCGCGGCCGAGGCCGATGCCTACACGATCGGCTGGCTCGACTTCTGGGGCCAGCCGATCAAGATCGACCCGAACTGGAACGGCGGCGACTACTACGGCAAGGCGGAGCCCGAGGCCGGGCTGGCGCTGGCGCTCAAGATCGTCACCATCCACGCCCGGGCGCCGGGCTGGGCGGACGCGACCTTCGGGCGCAAGCAGGCCGATCCGGCGAAGTCGGTGCTCGACAGCTGGGACGGCAAGTTCGCCATCGTCGACGCGCTCGACAAGGCCGGCGCCGCGCGCGCCAAGGTCGCCGACGCGAACTCCTTCCTCTACCTCGTGCGCGCCAACCAGCTCCATTCGGCCGGCATGAAGGGGTCGCTGGAAGAGGGCCTCAAGAGCGTCAAGGCCAAGGCGCTGGTGATCCCGGCGTCGTCGGACGAGCTGCTGCCGCCCTACTTGTCGGAGCGCGCGGCGGCCCTGCTCAAGAAGCAGGGCAACGCGGTCGAGCTGGTGACGCTGGAGGGCAATGGCGGCCACCTCGACGGCGTCCTCGCCGTCGCCAAGGTCGGCGAGCAGATCAAGAAGTTCCTGGCGCAGTAGCCGGCCTGCGCACCCGCCTCGCCTCCGCCATCGGGGGCGAGGCGGGGCCTTCACGTAACTTTACGTCCGGCACAAGCGCCGGAAACGGACGTCTCCCAGCTTGGATGGCGCGGGGCAATGCGCCTCGCTCGCGGTCCCCACGCGATCCATCCAAGGAGACGAACATGACCGACCTCGATTCGAGCGCGACCCCGACCGGCCGCCGCCGCTGGAGCTGGCCGCGGCGCATCCTGCTGGGCTCGGGCCTCGCGCTCGCGGCAGCCGGCGGTGCCTTCGCCCTCGGCCACGGCAAGGCCTGCGCGCACGGCCCCGGATTCGGGCACGGCTTCGGGCACGGCCGCGGCTTCGCCGCCGACCCGGAATCGGCCCGCGAATGGGCCGGGCTGATGGCGCGCCAGGTGCTCCGCCGCGTCAATGCCACGGCCGAGCAGACCGCCAAGGTCGAGAGCATCGTCGGCGGCGCCATCGGCGAGCTCTACCCCCTGCGACAGAAGCTGCACGCGGCACGCGACGAGGGGCTGAAGATCTTGACCCAGCCCAGCGTCGACCGCGCTGCGCTCGAGAAGCTGCGCGCCGAGCAGCTGGCGATGCACGAGGCCGCGTCGCGGCGTATGGTGCAGGCGCTGGCGGACGTCGCGGAGACCCTGACGCCGGAGCAGCGCGTCGCCCTCGCCCGCGAGCTCGAGGAGATGCGCCCGCATCGGCGTCGCTAGGCCAGGCGCGCGCCACGGCTCTAACGATGCCAAGGGGGCCAGGATGGCCCCTGCGGCGGCGAGGCAGGGAATGAGCGCGCGCGTCCTCATAATCGACGACGACCGGAGCCTCTCCGGCATGCTCGCCGACTACCTCGCCGCCGACGGCTTCCGCGTCGCCGCCGCGGCCGATGGGACCGAGGGCCTCCGCCGCGCCAAGGCGGAGGCCCCCGATGCCGTCATCCTCGACGTCATGCTGCCGGACCTCGACGGCTTCGAGGTGCTGCGCCGGTTGCGCGCGAACTCAGACGTGCCGGTCCTCATGCTGACCGCGCGCGGCGAGGACACCGACCGCATCGTCGGGCTGGAGATCGGCGCCGACGACTACCTGCCGAAGCCCTTCAACCCGCGCGAGCTGCTCGCCCGCCTCAAGGCCGTGCTGCGCAGGCGCCAGGGCGGGCGCCGCACGGCGCCGTTGCGCTTCGGGCGACTGGAGATCGATCCGGAGGCGCGCGAAGTGCGGGTCGATGGCGAGGCGAAGCCGCTGACCGGCTACCAGTTCGACCTGCTCCTGGCGCTCGCAGGTGCGGCCGGCCGGGTGCTGTCGCGCGATGCGCTGATGGACCGGGTCAAGGGCGAGCCGCTGGAGGCCTTCGACCGCTCGATCGACGTGCATGTCAGCCGCATCCGCGCGGCAATCGAGGACGACCCGAAGCACCCGCGCCGGATCATCACCGTGCGGGGCGCCGGCTACGTCTTCGCGCGCCAGCAGGACGAGGCGTGATGCACCGCCGCCGGCTGTTCTGGCATTTCTACCTGACGCTGCTGGCGAGCTTGGCGCTGCTCACCGTCGTCGGCGGCTTGGCCTGGGCGCTGTTCGGCGAGCACGGACCGCAGCAACGCCTGGTCGATACGGCAGGCCGCCTCCTCGAAGCCGTGCTCGCGGACCCTGGCGAGCCGCCGGAGCGCCAGCGCGAAGCGCTGGAGCGCGCCGGGCGCAAGCTCGGCGGCGACTTCGCGCTGCTCGCACCCGACGGCGCGCTGATCGCGTCCTTCGGCCGACCGCCGCCGCATGGCGGACCCTTC
>JAEULF010000111.1 GCA_016793965.1 Alphaproteobacteria bacterium
CCGACGGACTGTCCACGGCGCTCTCGGTCGCGCCCGTGCGCAGCGTGCCGTCCCTCCTGGCCCTGGCCGGGGACGCGACGGCTTGGCTCGTCGATCGGCAGGGACGGCGCTGGCGCGGGTCGAGCCGGGACGAGCGCGTCACCGGAAGCTGAGCTTGTCGCAGACCGTGCCGTAGTTGCAGTAGTCGGCAAGGACGCTGACATCGGCGACGCTGACGCTGTCCTGCCCGGTCTGCACGCCCAGCGTACGGAGCTTCGCGAGCGCCCTGGACAGGCTCTCCGGCTTCATGCCGAGCTGGCTCGCGATCAGCGCCTTGTCATAGGGCAGGGGGATGATCGCAGCGCCCGCGCGCTGCTTGGTGAGGTTGAGCAGGAAGGCTGCGAGCCGGTGCGCGCCCGGCTGCGTCTTCAGTTGCTCGACTTGGTCCACCAGATGGCGCATCTTCCGTGTGACGTGCGTCATGGTCCGGCTCGCGATCTCCGGCCGGGTGGCGATGCGATCGCGGAAGATGCGCGACGGCACGCGCAGGAGGCGCGCATCCGCGACGGCATCGGCGCTGGCCGGGTATCCGGTCGCGGCGAAGACGGCGACCTCGGCGAAGGAATCGCCAGTGCCGAAGATGCCGATGATTGCCTCCTCGCCGTTCGGAAGCGACCGGTAGACCTTCACCCAGCCGCCGAGGACGACGAAGAACGCCTCTGCCGGCTCGCCTTCCTGGAAGATGACGCGGCCCTTCGTCAGGTCCTCGGCCGTGGCGCCTTGCAGCAGCTGCAGCAGCACGGAGGTCGCGAGTCCCGCGAACATCGGCACCTCGCGGATAACGGCAAGATCCCCTTCGCGCATCGTTCACCCTCCCGCAGCCCCTGCAAAAGCGCCGACGCCGAAGGCCCCGCTTGACGATCGTCAAGGGTCGCGCATCGATCTTGGTCTTCTTGGCCCAGCAATTTGCCGGGAGATGCGAGAGCGTGCGTTGAGCTGAATCAATTTCTCGGCGGCTCGAGGAGTCACGCATGTCGTTCGTTTACCTGGTCGCCGCCGGCGTCGTCGCTTATGTCGTGTCCGATCTGGCGCTGCGCGCCGCGGAGCGCTGGCGCGGGCGGCCCTTCGCCGAGCGATCCGTCGTCTTCCTCCTCATCATGACGGCGACGGCCCTCGCGCTGTTCTGGCTGATCCGGACCGTCGCCGGCGCGTGATACCGCGCTGGACTTGACCATGGTCAAGGATCGGCGGAGCGGACCGGTCAGAAATCCCCAGTCGTGACGCAGGCCGCGCCGGCGCGACGCCGGATGGCGCACCGATCGGGGGATGACATGGATCCAAGGACCATCATGCCGGCCATGGCGCCGGAGACGGAGGGCGGCGGCGCGGCCGAGCGCGTGCCGGCCATGCAGCGCCTGCTCGACAACCACTTCCTGCTGCTCTTCCTCGGCGTGACGGTCCCAGCGGTCCTCTATCTGGTGTGGGGGATCATGGAGGTCGCGCAGATCCCGATCGGCAAGTGAGCTGCCGGCCGCCGCGTGCGGCCGGCGATGCAAGGCGCTGCGGCGCCCCATGAGGCAGCGAGGACAACATGGCAATCACGTCGCCCGAGAAAAGGGTCTGGTGGAACGAGCCGCTTCATCGCCCGGAGGTGATCTGGATCACGATCGCCTTCCTCTGGGGCCTCTTGATGTTCGGCATGATGGTCTACTGGCACGTCGCCGGCCGGCAGAACCTCTCCAACGAGGCCTACAAGGTCTTCCCGGAGAAGTTCGCCGAGAAGGTCGAGGACATGGTCGCCAAGTACAAGGTGCGCGAGGAGGGCGCGACCAAGATCCCGGTCGTCCGGCCGCCGCCGGGCAGCGACGTCTATGTCCTGTCGCGCCTCTGGGAGTGGTGGCCGATCCTCGAGCTCGAGAAGGGCGCGACCTACCGCCTGCACCTCTCGTCGATGGACTGGCAGCACGGCTTCTCGCTGCAGCCGGTGAACATCAACATCCAGGTGCATCCCGGCTACGACCTCGTGCTCTCGATCACGCCCGACAAGGCCGGCGAGTACACGATCGTCTGCAACGAGTTCTGCGGGATCGGCCATCACCAGATGATCGGCAAGATCCACGTCGTCGACAAGAAGTGAGGGTGCCATGGCGGCGTCGAACGAGTTCAGGACCTGCTCGGTCACCGGGCTGAAGGTCCACCTGCCGGCGGAGGCGTTGATCAAGGCCAATGCCGTCGTCGCTGTTGTCTTCCTGGCCGTGGGCGGCCTGTTCGGGCTGCTCGTGGCGCTGACGCGTTGGCAGGCCGTGCATATCTTGCCGGCCGAGTGGTTCTACCTCCTGTTGACAGCGCACGGCGCCGACGTCCTGCTGTTCTGGGTGATCTTCTTCGAGGTGGCGCTGCTCTACTTCGCTTCGGCGATCTTGCTCAACTGCAGGCTGGCGACGCCGTGGCTCGCATGGGTGGCGTTCGCCCTCATGCTGGCGGGCGCGGCCATCGCCAACGTGGCCGTGCTGCAGGGTGAGTCGAGCGTGATGTTCACGTCCTACGTTCCGATGAAGGCCGCGCCCCACTTCTACGTCGGCCTCATCGTGTTCGCGGTCGGCACGCTGACGGCGGTCGGCATCTTCTTCGGCACGCTGGTCATCGCGCGCGAGGAGCGCACCTATCAGGGCTCGATCCCGCTCGTCACGTTCGGCGCGCTCACGGCGGCGATCATCGCCGTGTTCACGCTGGCGTCAGGCGCCATCATCCTGATCCCGACCTTCCTATGGTCGGTCGGCCTGATCACGACCATCGACCCGGTGATGTACAAGGTCATCTGGTGGGGCATGGGGCATTCGTCGCAGCAGATCAACGTCGCGGCGCACGTCGCGGTCTGGTACGCGATCGCCGCGGTCGTGCTCGGCGCCAAGCCGATCTCGGAGAAGGTCAGCCGCACCGCCTTCCTCATGTACATCCTGTTCCTGCAGCTTGCCTCGGCGCACCACCTGCTCGCAGAGCCGGGCATCAGCTCCGAATGGAAGGTGTTCAACACCAGCTACGCCCTTTACCTCGCGGTGCTGGGCAGCATGATCCACGGCATGAGCGTGCCTGGCGCCATCGAGGCGGCGCAGCGCAAGCTCGGCTTCAATGCTGGCATCTTCGGCTGGCTGCGCAAGGCGCCCTGGGGCAACCCGGCTTTCTCCGGCATGTTCATCTCGCTGGTGCTGTTCGGCTTCCTCGGCGGCATCTCCGGCGTCGTGCTGGGGACCGAGCAGATCAACCTGATGATGCACAACACGCTCTATGTGCCGGGGCACTTCCACGCGACGGTCGTGGCGGGGACGACGCTGGCCTTCATGGCGTTCACCTACCTCGCCGTGCCGCTGGTGTTCAGGCGCGAGATCGTGCTGCCGACGCTGGCGAAGTGGCAGCCCTACCTGTTCGGGCTCGGCGTCGCCGGCATCTCGCTCTTCATGATGGGAGCGGGGACGCTCGGCGTGGCGCGGCGGCACTGGGACATCACGTTCAGCGATGCGCCGCTCACCTTCGAGTACCCGCCGGCTGCGATCCTCATGATGGGGCTCAACGGCATGAGCGCCGTGCTCGCGGCGATCGGCGGCCTCGCCTACGTCTTGGTGGTGGTCGGGTCGATCCTGTTCGGCAAGCGGCTCGATGCGCCCGACGCCGAGCGGCCGCGCTTCATCCCGAGGCTGCCGACGACGGTGGCCGCCTACGGCAGCGCCGGCACGCTGCACGTGCCCGGGACCATCGTCCTGGTCACGGTCTTCTTCATGTCGTTCGTCCTCTACTACTTCGTGAACTGGAAGTACCTGTCCGAGATCTGGCCGATGCGTTGATCGAGGCCGGCCGGCGGCCGCGGCGCGGCTGCCGGCCGGGATCTGATCGACCCTCGCGCGGCAGGAACAGGGAGGCAGGCATCATGGACGCGGGCATGCGCACGGTCTGGTCGGTCTTCAAGCCACGCATCGGCTTCGCGATCATGCTCTGCGCGCTTGCCGGGCTGGCGGCGACGCCGGGCGCGTCGCTGCCCGCCTGGAAGGTCGCGGTCCTGGCAGTCGCCGTCTTCCTGTCCTCGGCGAGTGCCGGGGCGTTCAACCAGGTCGTCGAGCGCGAGCTCGACCGCCTGATGGCGCGCACCCGCAAGCGGCCGTTCGCGACGGGCGCCTTCACTTCCGTGCGCGGCTGGTACGCGGCGATCCTCGGCCTTCTCGCCCTGTCGGTCGGCGCCGCGGCTTGGGCGTTGAACGAGTTCGCGGCGCTCTACACCTTCCTCGGCGCCTTCTTTTACGGCGTCGTCTACACGGTCTGGCTGAAGCGCCGGACGTGGCTCAACATCGTGATCGGCGGCCTGGCCGGCAGCTTCGCCGTCCTGGCCGGCGCGGCGGCGGCCGGCGCCGAGCTGGCGCGCGAGCCGCTGATCCTGGCGCTCGTCCTCTTCCTCTGGACGCCGCCGCACTTCTGGGCTTTGGCAATGGCCTTCCGCGACGACTATGCCGCGGCCGGCGTGCCCATGCTCCCGGTCGTCGCCGGCGACGCGACCGCTTCCTGGGCGATCCTCGCGCATGCCGTCGCCCTCGCCCTGCTGGCGCTCGTGCCCGGATTCATGGGCTTGGGATGGATCTACATGCTCGGCGCCGCGCTCGGCGGCGCCCTCTTCGTCGGGCGTTGCCTTGCCCTCGTTCGCGCTCCCGGCCGGGCAGCGGCGCTCCGGGCCTTCCATGCCTCGCTTGTCCAGCTGACCCTGCTCCTTGGCGCGACGATCCTCGACGGGAGCCTCGGATGAAAGGGCGTGCCTGCCTGCACGGCCTCGCTCTCGTCCTTGCTGCGGCGGCTCCCGTCGCGGCGGGAGCGACGTCGGACGACCCCGGGCCGCCGCCCCTGATCACAGACGCCCAGGCAGCGCTGCGCTACAGCCAGGCGGCCATCGGCCGGACGCTGGCCGGTCACGCGCTGCGCGACGAGCGCGGCCGGAGCTTCTTTCTGGCCGAGCTTCGCGGCCGCCCGCTCGTTGTCAGCCTGATCTACACGGCCTGCACGGACAGCTGCCCGATCGTGGTCCAGGCACTCGACCGTGCCGTTGATGTCGGGCGCGAGGCGCTCGGGCGGGACTCGTTCGCGGTGGTCACGATCGGCCTGGATGCCGTGCACGACACGCCGCAGCGGATGCGCGCCTATGCAGCGAGCATGGGCGTCGCGAGGAAGCCCGGCTGGACCTTCGCCAGCGCCGACGAGGCCACGGTCAACCGCCTGGCGCGCGATCTCGGCTTCGCGATGGCGCCCTCGGCCAAGGGGTTCGACCACATCGCGCAGACCTCGGTGATCGATGCGACGGGTCGGGTGTACCGCCAAGTCTACGGCGAGACCTTCGATCCGCCGGCCCTCGTGGAGCCGCTCAAGGACCTGGTCTTCGGGCGCGACGCCGCGATCGTGTCGCTCGACGGGCTGCTCAACCGGGTGAAGCTGTTCTGCACGATCTACAACCCCGCGAACGGCCGCTATCGCTTCGACTACGCGATCCTGGTCACGCTGGTCGTCGGGGTCGCAGCGCTCTCGGTCGTAGGCTTCGTCGTGGCGCGCAATCTCTGGCGCATCCTCAGGACGAGCGGGTAGGTCCGCGTGGACGCATTCCGCAAGGGGCTGCGCTGGGTTTTCCTGACGGTCGAGGGATGGCTCGACCTCTGCTTTCCTGAGCGCTGGAACCCGCTGCGCAACCTCGGCGCGTTGGGGTTCTTCTATCTCTGGGTCGTCACCGTCTCCGGCATCTACGTCTACATTTTCTACGACACGGGGGCCGCCGAGGCCTACCTGTCCGTCGAGGCGATGACGCACGAGCAGCGCTATGCCGGCGGCATCATGCGCAGCCTGCACCGCTACGCGTCGGACGGCATGGTCCTGTTCATGGCCGTGCACACGCTGCGCGAGCTGGCCTTCGACCGCTACCGCGGCCCCCGCTGGTTCACCTGGGTGACCGGCGTGCCGATCATGGCGCTCGTCTTCGTCTGCGGCATCACCGGTTACTGGCTGGTCTGGGACAAGCTGGCGCAGTACGTGGCGATCGCGACGGCGGAGTGGCTGGACGTCCTGCCGATCTTCGGCTCGCCGATCGCCCGCAACTTCCTGACGCCGCAGAACCTCGAGCCGCGCTTCTTCACGCTGCTGATGTTCCTGCACATCGCGGTCCCGCTGATCCTGCTGCTTGTCCTGTGGATCCACCTCCAGCGGGTAAGCCGCCCGCGCATGCACGCGCCGCGCGGCCTGGCGATGGGCAGCTTCGCGATGCTTTTGGCGCTGTCGCTGGTCAAGCCGGCGCTGAGCCAAGGGCCGGCCGATCTCGGGCAGGTGCCGTCGGTGGTCGGGCTCGACTGGTTCTACCTCGTCCTCTACCCGCTGATCGACGTCTGGTCGCCGCAGGGAATGTGGGGGGTGCTCGGCGCTCTGCTCCTGATGCTGACCGCCCTGCCGTGGATGCCGCCGATGCGCCGCGCGCCGCCGGCCCTCGTTGGCCTGGACAACTGCAACGGCTGCACGCGCTGCGCCGTGGACTGCCCGATGGCCGCCATCACCATGGCGCCGCGCAGCGACGGCAAGCCGTTCGAGCGCGAGGCCGTGGTCGATCCGGACCTTTGCGTGTCCTGCGGCCTGTGCGCCGGCGCCTGCCCGACGGCGACGCCGGTCCGCCGCGTCTCGGCCTTCGTGCCGGGCATCGACCTGCAGCACCTGCCGCTGCGCGACGTGCGCGAGTCCTTCGACCGGGCGGGGGAGCGGTTGCGCGGCGAGGGGCGGGTGCTGGTGATCGGCTGCGACCAGTCGCTGCGCGTGCGCGATCTCGAGCGCGACGGCGTCGCGGCGGTCAGCCTGCCGTGCATCGGCATGCTGCCGCCCTCCTTCATCGACTACGCCCTGAGCCGCGGCATTGCCGACGGCGTGCTGGTCACCGGCTGCCGCCCCGGCGACTGCCAGTGCCGGCTCGGCGTCGAGTGGACGGAGGCGCGCCTGGCCGGCACGCGCGACCCGCGGCTGCGCGACCGCGTCCCGCGCGAGCGCGTCGCCGTGCATTGGGCTGCGGCCACAGAGCGCCGCGATCTGGAGCGCGCCGTCGCGGGCTTCGCCGCGCGCCTGCGCGGCCTGGAGGGTGCCAGCGCGGCGCAGCACGCGGCGGCGGCGCGGCGGGCAGGCGGCCGTGGCTAGGGTCCTGCGCTGGCTCGGCCAGGCCGTCGCCTACGGGCTGACGGCCCTGCTCATTGGCTATCTCGCGGACAGCCCGCCCTACGTGCACCTGGCGCCCGATCGCGCGCTGATCAAGCTGGCCTTCGCGCATGGCGCCGTGCGCAACGAGGGGTGCCGCCGGCGCACGGCCGAGGAGCTGGAGAGACTGGCGCCGAACATGCGCCGCCAGGTGGTCTGCCCGCGCACGCGCGTCCCCGTGCTGATCGAGCTGGAGCTCGACGGCCGGATCCTGCACCGCGCCAGCCTGCCGCCGACCGGGCTTTCGGGCGACGGGCCGTCGCGCATCTACGAGCGCTTCCCGGTGGCGCCCGGCCGTCACCGCATCGTGGCGCGGCTCAACGACACCGGGCGCGCCGCCGGCTTCGACTACGAGCGCGCCGCGGACGTCGACCTGAGGCCCGGTCAGAGCTTCGCCGTCGACTTCCGCGCCGAGGCCGGCGGCCTGGTGTTCCGATAGGAGGCACGCCGTGACGCTGATCGCATGGCGCGACGAGTTCCGCACCGGCATACCCGCGGTCGACCACGAGCACGCCGAGCTGATCCGGTTGATCAACGAGACGCATGCGCAGCTGCTGGCCGGCCGGGCCGATGCGGGCGCGATCGGCGAGGCGCTCGGCGAGATCCTCGCCCGCATTTCCGCGCACTTCGCGCTCGAGGAGCAGATCATGCGCGCGCGGCGGTACGATTTCTTTGCCCAGCACAAGGCGGAGCACGAGCGGCTGATCGACGACATCAGGGAGATCATGCAGGAGCAGGAGCGCGGCGCCTACGCCGGCGACGCGATGGAGCGCCTGGCGCGCGAACTCTCGGCGTGGTTCTCAGGCCATTTCCGGACCCAGGACGCGCGGTTGCATCGGCTGCTCGGCGTCAGCTGACCCGGCAGTCGGCGGGGCGGGGCACAGCCACGATCCGCGCTTTGAACACAGTTTCAGTCGGTGCTACGCTTCGCGCCTTCCCTGGTCGAGCGCCGTGGAGAGGCTTAGCGGTCCGATCCCTTCATGCATGCTGGTCAAGCCTTCGCGGCAAGCGGCGCACTCTCCAGGGCGCAGCATCGCAGTCCTGGGCTGGCCAAGGGGAACTGAGCGTGGAAAGCTGACGATGCTGCTGAACGTGGAGCGCGCACGCGAGCACTTGAGGCGCGAGGGGCTGGACGCTGTCGTCCTCTCGACGCCGCTCAACGTCGTCTACGCCGGCGACTTCGCGTCCGAGTTCCTGCTCGGCCGCTTCGAGGACAACACGGCGGCCGTCGTCCTCGCTGCCGACCCCAAGGTCCCGGCGGCGCTCGTCGTCGCGGAATTCGACTTGCCGTTCCTCGTCGAGCGCCCGAGCTGGATCGAGGATGTGCAGCTCTACGGCAATCCATGGAGCTCGGTCGGGACGTTCATGGGCGAGACGCTGGAGCGCAACCTCTCGAACGAGCTGCGCCGCAATCTCGCGGCGCGCCGCCGGGCTCTGCGGCCGCGCCAGGCGGAGGACTTCTTCGCCGGCCTCGCCGCTACGCTGCGCGCCCGCGGGCTGGAACGCGCACGCCTCAGCGTCGACGACCTGCGCGTCGGCGCCCGCCTGCAGGCCATGGGATTCGGGGGCAGCGCGTGCATCGCGGATGCGCTGCAGCTCATGCGCCGCGTGCGCATGGTCAAGACGCCGGCAGAGCGCGCGCTCATGACGCGCGGCGCCGAGATCAACGTTGCGGCGCTGGACGCCGTCATCGCTGCCGGCCGCACGGGCATGGCGGAGGACGACCTGACCGCCGTCTACCGGATGTCGCTGACCAGGCACAACGCGCGCTGGCTCGGCGAGCGCGGCATGATGTTCGGCGCGGGCGACGCGTCGAGCTTCAGCCTTCCGGCGAGCCGCGAGCGCACCCTGGCGCCGGGCGACGCGGTCGTTCTGGACTGCCTGGGGACTTACCAGGGCTATCACATCGACCTTGCCCGCACCTCGGTCGTCGGCGCGCCGACGAAGGAGCAGACGCTGCGCTACAAGGCCGTCATCACGGCGCTCGAAGCCGTCGAGGCGGCGATCAAGCCCGGCGTTCACACCCAGGACCTGCGCAAGCTGACGCGCGACACGGTCGTGGGCTTCGGCCTGCGCGCCGAGCTCGTCTCAGTTACCACGCATGGCCTCGGCCTTGAGGTCTTCGAGTTCCCGTACGAGGACAGCTTGAGGAACGGCTTCGCGCTGGAGCAGGGGATGATCGTCAACACGGAGGTGTTCTACCGCGACCCCGACCTTGGCAGCTTCCATCTCGAGGACTCCGTCGCGGTCGAAGCGCAGGGCTGCGCGCTGCTCGCGCCGATGAAGCGCGACATGATCGCCTTCGCATGATGGGACTTCCCGGCCCGCGGATCCTGGTCGCCGGGGGCGGCTCGAGCATCGGGCGCGCCACGGTGGAGGCTGCGCTGGCGGCCGGCGCGCTGCGCGGCCCTCGTGCACGGCGCCCAGGAGCGCAGCGCGCTCGCAGGCTGCCTCGGAGAGGAGCACGCGCGCGCTGCGGACTTGCGCGACGCCGCCGCTGCGGCGGCCGCGGCCGGTCCGACGAGGTCGCTGCGGCGGCTGTCTCTCTTCTGTCGGATGCCGCGTCCTTCGTCGCCGGCCATGTCCTGGCCGTCGACGGCGGGGTGACGGCGCAGTAACGGGGAAGCGCATGATCGGAGGACGAGGAGGCTGCATGGCCGGCAATGCGACCGAGGGAAGGGACGATGCGCTCGTTCCCCTGCTGCGCCCGCGCTCGATCGCCGTTGTCGGCGCGTCGGCGCGGTCCGGCTCGTTCGGCGAGCGACTCCTCGCCTCGTTGACGGAGGAGCGCTTCGCCGGTCCCGTCTACCCGATCAATCCGCGCTACGAGACGCTTGCCGATCGTCGCTGCTATCCGAGCATCTCTGCCTTGCCCGAGGCGCCGGACTGCGTCGCGTTCGCCGTCTCCGACGAGCTGGTCGAGGCGTCCCTCGCCGAAGCGGCGGCAATCGGCGCTCGCGCTGCGGCGCTGTTCGGGCGCGGCTACGAGGCAAATCCGGGCGACTGTCCGCCGCTGCCCGCGCGGCTCGGCGCCATCGCCAGGGCGGCGGGTATGGCGGTGTGCGGCAACAACTGCATGGGCTTCGTCAATTTCGTCGACGGCATCAAGATGTCCGGCAACCCGCCGGGCGTCGCCAAGGCGCCAGGACCGGTCGCGCTGATCTCTCACAGCGGCTCGACGTGGTCCGGGCTGCTCGGGAACCAGCGCCAGCTCGGCTTCAACTATGCCATCTCGGCTGGGCAGGAGATCGCGACGACCGCTGCCGACTACCTGCGCTTCTGCGTGGCCCAGCCGGAGACCCGCGCCGTCGGCTGCATCATCGAGACGGTGCGCGATCCCGAGGGGTTCCTCGCCGCGCTCGACGAGGCGGACAGGCGGGGAATCCCCGTCGTCGTGCTCAAGCTCGGCCGCTCGGAGGCCGGCCGGCGGATGGCGCTGGCCCACAGCGGCGCGCTGACGGGGTCGGACGCGGCGCACCGCGCGGTGTTCGAGCGTCGCAACGTCGCGACCGTGCGCACTGTCGATGAGCTGACCGACACGTTGGAGCTGATGGCCGCGCCGCGCCGGCCGACGGCTTACGGCATCGGGATCGTCACCGATTCGGGAGGCGAGAGGGAGCTGATCGTGGATCTGGCCGCCGATCTCGGCGTATCGCTGGCCGCCGTGACGCCGGCGACCGAGGCGCGGCTCGCCGCCACCCTCGACCCCGGCATGGCGACGGTAAACCCCGTGGACTGCTACGGCGACGGCCGTGTCCTTCTTGAGCCAAGCTTGGACATCTTGGCCGAGGATCCCCATGTCGGCATCGTCGCTCTTGCCACCAACTTGGTGCACGGCCGGGCATACCTGCAGCAATCTGGCAGCGCCATCGAAGGAGCGCACGGGCGGACCTCGAAGCCGGCCCTCGTCTTCGGCAACCTGCACAGCACGATCAGCCGGGAGGAGGCCGCACGCTTGCGCGCTCTCGGCATCCCCGTGCTGATGGGGACGGCGACGGCCCTGGTGGCCATGCGGAACCTGCTGGACTGGCAGCGGCGGCGCGACGCCGGCAAGCCGCTGCCGGCGGCAGCGCCGCCGGCAGCGGTCGCGCGCGCGCGTGCCGCAGTGGCGGCCGCCGAGGGACGACCGCTAGCGCCGGAGCAGGCCTTCGCAGTGCTTGAGGCCTTCTGTGTCCCGGCAGCACCTTGCGCTTTCGCGGACAATGCCGCCGCCGCCATCGCAGCGGCTGACCGCTTGGGCTACCCGGTCGCGCTGAAGACCGCAGCGGCGGACATCCTGCACAAGACCGAGGCGGGCGGCGTGGCGCTGCGCTTGGCCGATGCTGCGGCCGTGCGAGCTGCCTATCGGCGGATCGCGGATTCATGCGGGCCGCGGGTGCAGGTCCAGGCGCAGGTCGCGGCCGGCGTGGAGATCCTGCTGGGCATGGTCAACGATCCGCAATTCGGCCCGATCGCCACGATCGGGTCGGGCGGCGTCCTGACCGAGCTGCTCGAGGACAGCGTGAGCTTCGTGCCGCCCGTCGATGCGCGGGCCGCCGAGGCGCTGCTGCGGCGGTTGAAGGGGTTCCGCCTCTTGGAAGGCTATCGAGGAAGCCGCCCGGCGGACGTGGCGTCGCTCGCCCGCGCGGTCGAGCGGTTCTCCGTCCTCTGCGCTGCCATCGGCCCGCAACTCGCGGAGATCGACGTCAATCCCGTCCTGGCCGGCCCGGACGGCGCCGTCGCCGTCGACGCGCTGATGGTGCCGCTCAGCCGTCCCTAGGCCGAGGGCGGCTCACAGGTCCTTGCACAGGCGCAGGCTGTCGTAGAGGGCGGCGTGGATGTTGCGCCCGGCCACGGCGTCGCCGACGCGGTAGAGCAGGAAGCGGCCCTGCGGGTCGATGTCGGTCCGTTGCGGGCCGCCGGCGACGAGGGCGTGGTAGTCGACGGCGCCGCGATTGCGCGCATGCGGCTTGAGCGCGAAGTAGAGCTCGTCGAGCGGCAGCGTGCCGTGCTCGCTCACCACCTGATCGACCTCGCGCTCGACCTCCTGCAGCGTGTACTCGTTGCGCAGGACGGCGACCAGGCTATTGCCTGCGCGCCGAACCTTGCGCAGCCGCAGGTCGGGCGAGATGACGACGCCGCGCTCGTAGAGCTTGCGCAGGTAGGTCGGGAAGGTGGTGGCTCCGACCTCGATGCCGAGATGCCGCTCCGGCGTCGCGACCTCGAGCTTGGCAGCCCGCTCCGAGAGGAGTTCGGCGCAGGACATGCCGGGGTCGCCGCCCTGGTCGTCGAACAGCAGGACGCGCTCGCCCGGTGCCGTCCGGCCGGCCAGCACGTCCCAGGAGCTGGCGACGAGATCGGCGCCCTCGATCGGGCCCTTGTTCGGCCTGCCGCCCGTTGCGACGATCACGACGTCTGGCTGCAGCGCCTCGACGGCCGCCGCATCGGCGCGGACGCCGAGCCGCATGTCGACGCCGTTCTTGCAGCACTGCGCTTCGAGCCAGCGGGAGACGCCGGCGAGGGCGCCGCGCCAGCCGAGGTTGACGGCGAGCCGGATCTGGCCGCCCATCTCTGCCTCGGCCTCCAGCAGCGTGACGGCGTGGCCGCGCTCGGCGCTGACGCGAGCCGCCTCGAGCCCGGCCGGGCCGCCGCCCACGACCGTCACCCGCTTGCGCGCCGGCGCGCGCGCGACGACGTGCGGCATGCTCGTCTCGCGTCCTGTCGCCGCATTGTGGATGCAGAGCGACTCGCTCCCGGCGTAGATCCGGTTGATGCAGTAGTTGGCGCCGACGCAGGGGCGGATATCGTCCTCGCGCCCTTCGACCAGCTTTCGGACCATGTGAGGGTCCGCGATCTGGGCCCGTGTCATGGCGACGAGGTCGATGTGCCCGCCCTCGATGGCGCGCGCGGCCGTGGCGAAGTCGAGAATGCGCCCGGCATGCACGACCGGGATCGGCACCGCCGCCTTGATCGCGCTTGCCATACTTAGGTAAGGCGCCGGCGGGAACGCCATGCTCGGGATCGAGTAGGTGGAGGAGCGCCAGTCGTAGGTCTGGCTCGCCATGATGTTCAGGTAGTCGACCTGCCCCGAGCCGGCGAGCGCGACCGCGATCGCAAGGCACTCCTTCTGGTCGAGACCTTCGGCGATGAACTCGTCGGCGGTGATGCGCACGCCCACCACCATGTCGTCGCCGGCCGCGCCGCGCACGGCGTCGATCACCTCGAACGCGAAGCGCATCCGGTTGTCGAGGCTGCCGCCGTACCGGTCGGCGCGCCGGTTGACCGCCGGCGAGAGGAACTGCAGCAGGAGATGGCCTCCGGCGAAGAGCAGCTCGACGCCGTCGAGACCGGCCGCCTTGCAGCGGCGGGCGGCGTCCGCGTAGTCGCGGCGGATGCGGTCGAAGTCCCAGTCCTCCATCTCCTTCGGGAAGCCGCGGTGCTGCGGCTCGCGCACGGGAGAAGGGCCGACGGGCGCCAGCCAGGAGCCTGAGTCCCAGCGGCCGCGGCGGCCCGGGTGCGAGATCTGGCAGAACACCGCGGCACCGTGCCTGTGCACGGCGTCGGCGAGGTCCTTCAGGTGCGGGATGGCGCGATCCTCGGCGGCGGTGAGCTGCCCGAACGGCGCGACGGCGTCCGGCGACACGGCGGTCGAGCCGCCGATCATGGTCAGCGCCACGCCGCCCTTGGCCTTCTCCTCGTGGTACAGGCGGTAGCGCTCGGTCGGCAGCGACCCGACGCCGTAGCCGGGCGCGTGCGCGGTGCTGACGATGCGGTTGCGCAGCGTCAGCTTGCGCAGGCGGAACGGGCGCAGCAACGCGTCATGGGCAGGCATTGCGGGGCTCCTTCAGTCCGGCGCGGCCAGGACCAGCAGGTCCTCGGCGCGCCAGCCGACGCGGACCCGGTCGCCGGGGCGGACGGCAGCCCGATCGCGGCGGTTGAGCTCTTGCGCGATGACCGTGCCGCCGGCGATCTCGACGTGGTGCTTCACGACGCTGCCGAGCACGATGCTGTCGATCAGCCTGCCCTCGACGGCGGCGTCGTGCCCGGTGCCGGCGTCCCGCAGCAGGGAGACGTTCTCCGGGCGCAGGATCGCCTTGGCCCGCGCGCCCGCGGGCAAGTCGCACCGGGCGGCGGCGAGCGCGCTGCCGTCCGACAGCGTCACGCGGCCGGGCGCGCCCGAGGCGGAGACAGTCGCGTCGAGCATGCTGGAGTCGCCGAGGAAGCCGGCGGCGAAGACGGTGCGCGGCCGGAAGTAGATCTCGTCCGGCGTGCCGGCCTGCTCGATGCGGCCGTGGTTGAGGAGGACGATCCGGTCCGACATCGTCAGCGCCTCCTCCTGGTCGTGCGTCACGTAGATCATCGTGACGCCGAGGGCAGCGTGCAGGCGGCGGATCTCCAGCTGCATCTGCTCGCGGAGCTTCTTGTCGAGCGCGCCGAGCGGCTCGTCCATCAGGATCAGCGGCGGGTTGTAGACGATGCAGCGGGCGAGGGCGACGCGCTGCTGCTGGCCGCCCGAGAGCTGGCGCGGCTTGCGCGCCGCGAGGCCGGGAAGGCGGACGAGGTCGAGCACCTCGCCGACCCGTCGGCGGATCTCGGCCTCCGGAACGCGGCGCACGCGCAGCGGGAAGGCGACGTTCTCGAACACCGTCATGTGCGGCATCAGCGCGTAGTTCTGGAACACCATCCCCAGTCCCCGCTTCTCGACGGGCATGCCGGTGACGTCGCGGCCCTCGATGTGGACGCGGCCCGCGGTCGGCATCACCGTGCCCGCGATGAGGTTGAGGATCGTCGTCTTGCCCGAGCCGCTCGGGCCGAGCAGCGTGACGAACTCTCCCGCAGCGACCGAGAGGTCGGTCTCGAACAGGGCTTGCGCCGCGCCGTAGTGCTTGGCGCATCGCTCGAGCCGCACCATCGCGTCAGCCATCGGCGCGATCCTTCTTCTGCAGGGCGGCGCCCGCCGTGCAGACGACGAGCGACAGCCCGGTGAGCAGCGTCGAGACCACGGGCAGCACGGGCGACACCTCCCAGTGTATGGCGCTGTACATCTTGACCGGCAGCGTCGCCGTCCCGATGCCGGAGACGAACCAGGCGACGACGACCTCGTCGAAGGAGATGAGGAAGGCGAACAGGGCGCCGGCGACGGCAGCAGGCGCCAGGAGCGGCAGGACGACGCGCCGGAACACCGTCATCTGGCCGGCGCCCATCACCTTCGCCGCGACCTCCAGGTTGGCGTCGATGTGCCGCAGGCTGGCCATTGCGATGACCATCACGAACGGCACCGTCAGGATGCTGTGGCCGAGCACCAAGGCGAGGGTCGATCCGCTGAGCCCGAGGCTCGAGAAGTAGAGGTAGAGGCCTAGCGCCACGGCGATGGTCGGCACCAGCATCGGCGCCAGGAGCACCATGCCGAGCAAGCGCCGCCCGGGGAAGTCCGCGCGCGCGAGGGCGTAGGCCGCGGGTATGCCGACCGCGACGGAGACTGCCGTCGTCAGCGACGCGACCAGGAAGCTCTGCCGGGTTGCCGACATCCAGTCCGCGCCGCCGACGAATTCCCTGTAGAGCCGCAGCGAGAAAGTCGTCGGCGGGAAGATCAGCTCGGACGAGTTGTTGAAGGACATCGGGATGACGATCAGGCTGGGCGCGATGAGGAAAGCGTAGCAGGCCCAGGCGGCGGCGATCGTGAGGAGCGACTGGCGCGGCACGGGCGCCCTCAGATCAGCTTGTGCTCGCCCGGGAGCCGGGCGAGCGCGACGATCAGCATTCCCGTCAGCACCAGCAGGATGACGGCGATCGCGGACGAGACGCCCCAGTCGAGCGACACGCGCGTGTAGAAGTCGACGAGATTCGCCATCATCAGGTCCTTTCGCCCGCCGAGCAGCTCGGGCGTGACGAAGCTGCCGAGGGACAGCACGAGAGTCATGACGCAGCCCGCGAGCACGCCGGGCAGGCTCAGCGGAAGCGTGACGCGCAAGAAAATGCGCGTCCGGCCGGCGCCCATGACGCGCGCCGCCTTGTGCAGGTCGCTTCCCTGGGCGAGCAGGCTCACGAGGATCGGGAACACCATGAAAGGCAGCAGGTAGTGCACCATCCCGACGATCGCCCCCGTCCGGTTGAACAGCAGCGGCAGCGCCGCCGTCGGGCCGAACGCGAAGCGCAGCAGACTGTTGACGATGCCCTGCTCGCCGAGGATCACGGTGAACGCGAAGCTCTTGACCAGGATGCTCGTCCAGAACGGCAGCAGGACCATCACCATGTAGATGGCCCGGCGCGCCGGCGGGACGCGCGAGAGGTGGTAGGCGATCGGGTAGCCCAGGAGGAGCGTCGCCAGCATCGAGCCGAGGCTGATCTCGAAGGTGTTCGCGAGCACCCGCCGGAACAGCGTGCTCGCGGCGAGCTCCTCGTACGCTCGCGCCGAGAGGGCGGCGCCGTCGACGCTGGTCGCCGCCATCTGGCCGAGCGGGACGAGGAAGACCGCGGCCATGAGCAGGAGCGACGGCGCAAGGAAGAGGGCGACATGTCGCGACCGCAACGCCCGTTCTCCCCGCTGCCGGACCCTGCCCAGCGCCGACCTAGGTCACGTCAGCTGCCACTCGCTGTAGCGCTTCTGGAGCGCGGTGTAGTTCTTCTGCCACCACAGGTCGTCCATGACGACGTTCTTCGGGTTCTTCATGTCCGGCATCCACCTGCGCGTCTCCGGCGTGATCAGCGGCAGCGCCTTGTTGACCGTTGGCGTGTAGCCCAGCAGCTCGGCGAAGGCGGCGGCGCGGTCCGGCCGGAGCGTGAAGGCGATGAGGCGCATCGCCGCGTCCTTGCGCTTGCTGCCCTTCAGCACCGTCAGGTAGTTGAGCGCGTTGATCGTCTGCGCCCAGGAGAACTCGATCGACACGCCGTCCTTCTGCGCCGCTTTCACGCGTCCGCTGTACGTGTAGGAGAAGTCGATCTCGTTGTTCTGCACGAGCGAGATCGTCTGCGGCGTCTCGGCGATCCACTTCTTGACGTGCGGCTTGATCTTGTCGAGCGCCTTGAAGCCGCGCTCCACGTCGAGCGGGTACAGCTTGTCCGGCGCGACGCCGTCGCCGAGCAGGGCGATGTCGAGGGTCTCGCTGATGCGCGTGCGCAGGCCGCGCCGCCCGGGGAACTTCGCCGCGTCGAACAGCTGGACGAAATCCGCCGGCGCCTTGCCCGGAGCGTGGCGCTTGGGATCCCAGCCCACGCCGCCGGCGAACATGTAGTAGGGCAGGTAGTCGGCGCCGAACGCGGTGTAGACGTCCGAGGTGTCTATGATCTTCTTGTCGAGCGGCTCCCAGAAACCCTCGGCCGCGCCAGCCAACGCCATCGACCCCGGGCAGTCGAACACATCCCACTCGACGTTCTTGGACGTCACCTGCGCCTTGACCTTGGCCAGGTCGGGGGTGTCGGCGATGACCACCTCGATCCCCGTCTCCTTCACGAACGGGTTGACGAAGGCCTCTTCCCAAGCCTTGCGATATCCGCCGCCCCAACTGATCAGCGCGAGCTTGTCGGCTGCCCTGGCTCTGCCAGGGATGATGACAGCAGGCGCTGCCAGCGCGATCGCTGCAGCAGATGTGCCGAGCTTGATCGCCGTCCTGCGCGAGACCGCGGCGCCGTCGGCGGAGCGGTGCAGGTAACTGTCGGCCATGGTCGTCTCCTCGCCCTGTCTCTCGTTCCGGCGCGAGAGGCGGCCTTGCCGCACCGCGCCTCCTTCGCAGCAATTGAAATACGATTGCCGCAATTTCATTTTGATTAGACGCCCGAGGGTGGTGGCTGTCAATGTCTGGCCTGCCCGGCAGCGATGGCCTGGCCGCCTGGCCGCATAGTTGCCGACAACTCGGCGGCGCCTGCGCGAAGCAGCGGCACGAGCCTGGCGCGCACGCGCTCCGCGGACCAGCGGGCGCTGGGGCAGAAGATGTTCAACGCGGCGGCAGGGCGTCCCGCCGCGTCCAGCACGGCGACGGCGACGGACAGGCTGCCGGCGTAGAGCTCCTGGTTCGCAAGGGCGTAGCCCTGGCGCCGCGCGCGCTCGATCTCGCGCGCGAGCCTCTCGGGCGACACGATGGTGCTCGGCGTGAAGCGCTGCCGGTCGCTGCGCGCGATGATCTCTGCGGCATCGCGCTCGGGCAACGCCGCGAGCATCGCCCGGCCCGGAGAGGAACAGTAGGCGGGATACCGGGCACCGGGCATGACGTTGAGCGCCAGGACGTGCTGCGACGGCACGCGGAGGACGACGACGATGTCCGTGCCGTCGAGCTGCGACAGGCTCGCGGCCTCGCCCGATTCCCGGGCGATTCCAGAGATGACCGGCGCGGCGTGCTCCAGCAGCGGGTCGCCGCTGAGATAGCCGCGGCTCAAGCTGAGGAGGCGAGGCGCGAGGGAGTAGCGCCGCGTCGTCTCGTCGCGGCGCAGGTAGCCCAGCGCATGCAGCGTGTAAGCGAACCGCTGGGCGGCGCTTCGCCCGATCCCTGTGGTGGAAGCAAGATCCGCGATGCTCAGCGGCCCGCGCTCGCCGTCGAAGGCGCCGAGCATCAGCAGCGCCTTCTCGACCGAGGCGACGAAGAGCCGAGCGTCCCGCTCCGTGGGCTGCGACGGCTTGAGCGGCGTCGCGCGCGCTTGACCTGCCGCCGTCTTGCCCTTGGCCCGGATCGCGGCGCGCGGCATGGCGCCTCCTTCCGCTTTCCCGCCGGGCGCGGTTGACCCGGCATGGCGCCAGCGTGCTAGTCTCAATCGAAGTGAGATTAGCCTAATTGAAAGGCGATTATCAAGCAGGATGCGGGCCGGGCGCCCGCTGGAGAGGAACGGCCATGAAGGACCATGCGCGGGTCTTGATCGTCGGCGGCGGCGTCACGGGCTGCGGTCTCGCCTACCACCTGGCGAAGCTGGGGCTCAAGGACATCGTGCTGGTCGAGAAGAACGAGCTCACGGCAGGCGCGACGTGGCACGCCGCCGGGCACGTCATGCACTACAGCGCGAGCGCGCTGCTGACCCGGCTGCAGAAGGAGACCACGGACTTCCTGTGGCAGCTGGAGAAAGACACCGGCCAGTCGGTCGGCTTCCACCAGACCGGCGCGATCCGGCTGATCACGTTGCCGGAGCAGATGACGGAATTCCGCCGCGCCGTCGCCAAGGCGCCGGCGCTCGGCATGGACATGGAGATCGTCGGGCCGGAAGAGGTCAAGCGGCACTTTCCGCTGATCAGCACGGAGGGGCTGCTCGGCGGGGTCTGGACGCCGGGGGACGGTCATGCCGACCCGTCCGGCATCACCTTTGCCTACGCCAAGGGCGCGAGGTCCGGCGGGGTCGAGATCAACCAGCACACAAAGGTGACGGCGCTCGAGTGGACCGGCCGCGACTGGAAGGTGACGACGGACAAGGGCGTCATTCGCGCCGAGACGGTGGTTAACTGCGCCGGCATGTGGGCGCAGGAGCTCGCCAACATGGTGGGCGTGACGCTGCCGCTGATCGTCTTCATGCATCAGCACTTGGTGACGGAGGACCACCCAGCGGTGAAGTCGCTGGCGCGCGAGCTCGTCCTGCTGCGCGACCCGGTCGGAGGGTTCAATTGCAGGCAGGAGGGCAAGGGGCTTCTCTCGGGCGTCTACGAGCACGCGCCGGAGTTCGTCTTCGTCGACGGCATCCCGCCTGCGTTCGGCAAGGAGCTGATGGCGCCGAACTACGACCGCTCGGCCGACTTCATCGCTCGGGCCATCAAGCGCGTGCCTGCCCTCGGCGAGGTCGGCGTCAAGACCGTCTACAACGGCCCGACGAGCCGCACCCCCGACCATCAGCCGCTGTTCGGCCCGGTGCCGGGCGTGCCCAACTACTTCGTCGCGGCCGGCTATGCCGCCGGCATCGTCCAGTCCGGCTTCACCAAGTACGTCGCGCAGTGGGTCGCTGAAGGCGAGCCGGAGATCGACCTGACGGAGCTCGACGTCCGCCGCTTCGGCGTGCACGCGAACCGGGCCTTCACCTTTGCCGTCGTGCATGCAGGCCACGCCTTCTCCAACCTGCCGAACTATCCCTATGGCGAGCGGGGCTCGGGCCGCCCTGCGCGGACGGGCCCGCTCTACGACAGGCTTGCTGCCGCCGGCGCCGTCTTCGGCGTGCGCAACGGCTGGGAGGTGCCCTACTGGTTCGCGCCTGCGGGCGCGGAGCGGAAGGAGAAGCTGGGCTTCAAGCGGCCGAATTGGTTCGAGCCGGTCGGGGCGGAGATCCGCGCTGCGCTGCAGGGCGCGGGGATCGCCGACGTCTCGTACCTGTCGAAGTTCGACGTCTCGGGCCCCGGGGCCGGACGCTGGCTCGACGGCGTCTTCGCGTGCCGCCTCCCGTCTGCCGACGGTTCGGTCGCTCACGGCCCGATGCTCACGCACAAGGGCGGCGTAGCGAGCTGCATGACGATAGCGCGCCTCGCTGCCGATCGCTTCGTGCTGGTGGGGCCAGGCGAGCACGAGGCGCGCGACGCCGATCACCTTGCCCGCGCCCTGCCGGGCGATCGCTCCGTGCACGTGGACAATGCGACCGGCCGCCTGGCAGCGCTCCTGCTGACTGGGCCGAATTCCGGCACGATCGTCGCTGCCTGCGCCAAGGCGGACTTGACGGTCAGCTTCGCCGCGCGCGGGTTCCCCGAGGGCAGCGTTCGCCGCGTCGGACTCGGTTATGCGCCGGCGATCGTCGTCCGGCACGACGAGACCGGGTGCGGCGACTGGTTGGTGCTGGCGCCAGCCGAGTTCGCTCGCGCGCTCTATGACGCGCTGAAGCAAGCCGGTGCTGCGCACGGAATCGTCGACATGGGCGTGCGCGCGCTGGACGCACTGCGCCTGGAGCAGGGGATCGGCGCGATCTCGACCGACATCGACCGGGCGATGACGCCTCAGGAAGCAGGCATCGAGCGCATGGTGGACTGGGGGAAGGGGCCGTTCACAGGGCGAGACGCCGCGCGTTCCCGCAAGCCGCGCCGCCAGCTCTGCCTCGTCGCGGTCGAATCGGGCCAGGTCGATCCTTTCGTGCACGACACCGTGTACGACGGCGACAAGGCGGTCGCGCTCGTCGGCACCGGCGGCTTCGGCTACCGCTCGCAGCGCAGCCTCGCCTTGACGGCGCTGCCTGCCGACCGCGCGACCGCCAGCCGATCCTTGTCCGTGGAGATCTTCGGCAAGCGCTATCCCGCTCGGCCGGTGCCGTCGGCGGCCGACAGGATGCAAGGCGCCGCCGCAGAGTGATTTCTGCGGCGCGGGCGCGGCGATCACTTGCCGGCGCCCGCCGCTGCAGCGGAATGCCGGCGCTCGCGCCCGTCCTTCGCGACGATGCTACCGCCGGCTCTGCGACGATGCTAAGCGGCCTTCTTCCTGTTGGCCGCGAGCCAGCCGTCGACCAAGGCCACGGTCTGGTCGAGCGCTTCCAGCCGCTGGCCCTTCTGCGCGGCGATCGCCTGGACCAGCTTGTCGACGCGCTCGATGTTGGGCGCGCCCGCGGCGAGGGCGCGAGCCGCCGAGGACGGGCTGCCGAGCGACAGGGCGGCGGCGGCGTA
>JAEULF010000182.1 GCA_016793965.1 Alphaproteobacteria bacterium
CGGGGTCTTGTCGAGGAAGCCGGCGATGCCGGCCTTGGCCTCGCTGCCCTCCCAGGCGTCGGCGAGCGCCTCGGCGGCAAAGGCGCGCGCGACGGCGAGCGGCACCTCCGGCAGGTGCGCGAAGAGCCGCTTCGTCGCGGCGACGGCGCCGGGCGCGCAGTCGAGGACCAGCTTGACCTCGCGCGCCACGGCGGCGTCGAGCTCCTCCGCCGGCACGACGACGTCGACCAGGCCCATCTCGCGCGCCTCGGCGGCGTCGAAGACGCGGGAGTTGAGGAAGTGCCGGCGCGCCTTCGCCGCACCGACGCGCGCCAGCACGAACGGCCCGATGTTGGCCGGCACCAGCCCCAGCCGCGTCTCGGTCAGCGCGAACCTGGCGGTCGCGACCGCGATCGCGACATCGGCGACCGCGACGAGGCCGACGCCGCCGGCATAGGCCTGGCCGTTGATGCGCGCGATCAGCGGCTTCGACAGCCGGTCGAGAGCCTCGAGCATCGCGCCGATGGCGCCGCTGTCCTTGAGCCGCTCGGCCCGGCTCTTGGTCATGGTGGCGCGCATCCATCCGAGATCGGCGCCGGCGCAGAAGCTGGCGCCGTTGCCCGTCAGCACGGCGACGCGCACTGCCGGGTCTGCGTCGAGACGCTTTGCCGCGGCCGTCAGCGCCTCGATCAGCGCGCCGGACAGGGCGTTGTGCACGTCCGGCCGGTTCAGCGTCAGGGTGGCGACGCCGTCGGCGTCGACGGCGAGGGTCATCTCCGCTTGCATCGCGCACCTCGAGCATCGCGGCCGATCAGATTGCCGGGCCGGCCTCCCGCCGGTACGATACCGGATAGGTTTCCGGATACAAGCGGGGGCGGGGATGGCGGACAAGCAGGGGGCGGTCACGCGCTACCGTCGGCGACAGCGCGGTCGCGGCCTGCTGCGCGTCGAGCTGCAGGCCGCGAAGGCGGACGCGGCGCTGCTGCGCAGGGCGGCGCAGACGCTGCGCGCCGACCAGGCGGCGGCGGCGCGGGTGCGCGCGGCGCTGGTTGCCGCGCTCGCGTCGCAGACCGGTGCCGAGCTCCTGCGCGGCCTGGCAGCGCCGGAGAGCGACGACGCGCTCGCTGACTGGGCGCTGGCGCGCGACAAGTCGCCGTCGCGCGACGTCGAGCTGTGAGCTACCTGCTGGACACCAACGTCCTGTCCGAGGCGCGCAAGGGCGCGCGCTGCGATCCCGCCGTCGCCGCCTGGTTCGGACGCCAGGCCAAGGCGCAGATCTGGACGAGCGCCATCGTGATCGGCGAGATCCGCCGCGGCATCCAGCGGATGCGCGGGCGCGACGGCGCGCAGGCGCTGGTCCTCGAGCGCTGGCTGGCGCAGGTCAAGGCCGAGCTCCTGGGCCGGATCCTGCCGGTCGACGAGCGCGTCGCCGAGGTCTGGGGCGCCCTCGACGCGGCCGAGCCGCTGCCGACCGCCGACGGACTCCTGGCAGCGACCGCCAAGGTGCATCGGTTGACCGTCGTCACGCGCGACCTGGCCGACATCGGCCGCACCGGCGTGCCGACTCTCAATCCCTTCGTGCCGGCCTGACGGCTGCGCCCCTCACTTCGCCGGCTCGGGCACGCGCGCGCTCGCGCGCGCCGCCGCGGGCGCCTCGACCGGCTTCAGCCAGACTGCCGTGTCGTGGAACACAGCGCCGCCGTTGGGATAGCCCGGGTCGGCCGAGGTCAGGGCGTTGATGCCGATGCCCTCGGGGAAGGCGTCGTTCGGCCAGATGCTCTCGACCACGACGACGCCGCGCTGCTGGCCCTCCGCAGCCTTGGCGTGGACCGTGACGGCGCCGCGCCGGTTGCCGACCCGCACGGGATCGCCGGGCGTCAGCCCCAGCGCCTTCAGGTCCGCGGGATGGACCAGCGCCGTCGGCCGTCCTTCCTTCGCCTTCGAGGTCGGCGTCTCGGTGAAGGTGGTGTTGAGGTAGTTGCGCGCCGGCGCCGCGACCATGCGGAACGGGTGCTCGGCGTCGGCCTCCTCGATGACGGCGAGATGGTCGGGCATGCGCGGCATGCGCGCGTGGTCCGGGCCGATCCCCGCCCAGTCCGGCTTGAAGCGGAAGCGCCGGTCGGGCCAGCCGAAGCCGTCGAGGAAATGCGCCTCGCGGAAACCCGGCTGCACGTCGAGCCAGCGCTTCTCGGCGACCTCGTCGGCGCCTGGCCAGCCGGAGACGCGCAGGGTCGTATCGATCATCTCCCACGCGGTCATCGCGAAGCCGCGATGCTCGGCGCCGACGCGCTTGGCGACCGCGCAGACGACGTCATGGTTCGGCCGGCACTCGCCGGGCGGCTCGATCAGCTTGCGGCCGATCTGGATGTGCTGGTGCCCGCCCGCCTGGTAGAGATCGTCGTGCTCCAGGAACATGGTGGCCGGCAGGATGATGTCGGCGTAGCGGCAGGTGTGCGTGAAGAACTGCTCGTGCACGGCGAGGAACAGGTCGTCGCGCAGGAGGCCCTGGCGCACCCTCAGCGATTCCGGCGCCACCACGGCGGGGTTGGTGCTCTGCACCAGCATGCCCATGACCGGCGGTCCGCCCTTCAGCGCGTCGCGGTCGCCGGTCAGGATCGGGCCGATGCGCGACTGGTCGAGCAGGCGGACCGACGGGTCCTGCACGTCCAGTCCCTCGATCAACGTCTTGTCCCAGTGGTAGATGTCGCCATTGCCGAAGAAGGCGCCGCCGCCCTTCTCCTTCCAGGCGCCGAGCACGGCGGGCAGGCAGGAGACGGCGTGCACCTGCGCCGAGCCGTTGCGCTGCCGCGAGAAGCCGTAGCCGACGCGCAGGAAGGCCGGCCGCGTCGTCGCGTAGAGCGTGGCGAAGTGCTCGATCTCGGCCACCGTGAGGCCGGTGATCGTCGCCGCCCAGGCGGGCGAGCGGGCCTGGAGATGCGCCTCGACGTCCGGGCCGAAATCGGTCAGCTGGGCCAGGAAATCGCGGTCGGCATGGCCGTCGCGCAGCCAGCAATGCATCAGCGCGCAGGCAAGCGCGCCATCGGTGCCCGGCCGCACGGCCAGGTGCAGGTCGGCGACCTGCGCCGTCGGCGAGCGGTAGGGATCGACCACGACCAGCTTGCCGCCCTTCTTCCGCGCCCGCTGCACATGGGTCATCACGTTGACCTGCGTCGAGACGGGATTGCCGCCCCACATGACGATCAGCTTGGAATCGGCCATCTCGCGCGGGTCGCTGCCGGCGAAGCGGCCGGTGCCGGCCTTCCAGCCGCCGCGCACCAGGCTGACGCAGATCGATTCCTTCCAGCCGGAATAGCGCTTGGCGTGGCGCAGCCGGTTGATGCCGTCGCGGTTCACCAGCCCCATCGTGCCGGCATAGAAGTACGGCCAGATCGCCTGCGGCCCGTGCGCGCGCTCGATCGCCAGGAAGCGCGTCGCGATCGCGTCCAACGCCTCGTCCCAGGAGATGCGCGCGAAGTCGGCCAGGCCGTTCGGCGCTCCCTTCGGTCCGACGCGCTTCATCGGGTGCAGCAGGCGGTCCGGGTGGTGCACGCGCTCGGCGTAGCGCGCGACCTTGGCGCAGATGACGCCGGCCGTGTAGTTGTTGTCGGCCGCGCCGCGCACGCGCCCGATGGTGCGGGCGTCGAGGAGCTCGACCTCGAGCGCGCAGGTCGATGGGCAATCATGCGGGCAGGCGCTCGAGCCCCAGCGCTCGGCGCCCGGCTTCGCCTGCTCGTCGCCGCCCTTGCCGGCTTCATCGCGCATGGGACAAACCTCCTGCCGCCTCGCCGGTCATTCCCGGCGGCGCATAATGCCGCCACCGGGGCGGCCCGCTCCAGAGGCAAGTGACGGCAAGGCGCGGCATCGGCCGAGACCGGGGTCCAGGACGGTGGCCCGGCAGCGCCGTTGCGTCCGGCGCTCCGCTGCGGCATGCGACGATCCTGGCGACGCGTTGCGGAACTCCCCGGGCAGGACGGCAGAGGAGGGGCTGGAAGCCCGGGGCGCGCCAACGTCGACGGTCGAGTTGCGCGCGTGCCGCCGCGGCGCGCCGGCCGCTCCCGTCCCGACGAAATGCCTGCCCACGACGCTTGCCCGGACCGGCGGTCGCAGCTAATTTCACCCGCTGTTTCGGGGCAGGAAGGCCCCGCTCTCGGAGGTTTCGCCGACATGACCAGCGTTCGCGTCAGTGCCGTCTTCCGTCGTCGCATCCTTGCCATGGCGGTGCTGCTCCTCCTCCCCCTGGCGCTCGGCGCGGGCAGTGCAGCGGCGGCCACGACGTCGCCGACCGGCGCGCGCAAGTTCCTCGACGACTACACGAAGCTCGGCTTGACGACCTTCAACGACAAGTCGCTCGACGCGGCGGCCAAGAAGCAGAAGATACGCGGCATGATCGGCGACGGTTTCGACATCGAGACCATCGCGCGCTTCGTCCTCTCCAGGCACTACCGCTCCTTGTCGGACACGCAGCGGGCCGAGTACCACCAGCTCTACTTCGACTACGTGCTCTCGACCTACTTCAAGCGCCTGATCGACTTCGGCAAGCTCAACCTGATG
Source organism: Alphaproteobacteria bacterium (assembly GCA_016793965.1). GTDB lineage: Bacteria > Pseudomonadota > Alphaproteobacteria > JAEULF01 > JAEULF01 > JAEULF01. The sequence goes on from JAEULF010000182.1 coordinate 4,531, forward strand.
CTGATCGACACGACGTCCGCCCAGGACGGCGACGCGCTGGTCAACACCAAGGCCGACCGCCCGGACGGGCCGCCGCTGCGCCTGCAGTGGCGCGTGCGCGCCAACGACGCGGGCTCGTTCAAGATCGTCGACATCATCGCCGAGGGCGTCAGCATCGCGGTGACGCAGCGCTCCGACTTCAACGCCGTGATGTCGAGCAAGGGCTACCCGGGGCTCGTGGACGCGCTGAAGCAGAAGATCCGCGACGCGGAGAAGTGAGGCAGGGCGCCCCGGCAGAGCCGTTGCTGCATACCTCGGCGCCATAGCGCTCCGCATGGCGAGGGTCGATCCGCGATACGCCCTCTTCGCGGACCTGCTGGATTCGCTGAGCATCGGCTTCTGCCTCTTCGACGGCGACGACCGGACGCTGCTCTGGAACAGGATGTTCCTGGCCCTGTTCCCGGAGCACGACGGCTACGTCTTCGCTGGCGAGCCCTACGCCGAGAACCTGCGGCGGTTCTACGCGGTGCGCCTGGGCCCGGAGGAGCTGCCGCTGATCGAGCGCTACGTGGCTGAAGGCGTGGCGCGCCATCGGGCGCAGCTGCGGCCCTTCACGTTCCAGCATCGCGACGCGTGGGTCCGGGTCACCTCGATGCCGACGCCGGAGGGCGGCCGGCTCCGCCTTTGGACGCAGCTTCCTGCGCAAGACGACGCCGGGGCCGCTGCGCGCGCTCCCGCCGCGCCGGCATCCGATGCCTCGGCGCGCGCGCGGGCGGCCTTCATCGAGAACCTCGCCGACGGCGTGATGATCCTCGATCCGGCCGAGACGATCATCGCCCTGAACGCCGAGATCCTCGCGCTCTATGACATCCCGTCGCGCCACCAGGTCGTCGGGCGCAGCTTCGCGGAGTTCGTCGCGCGCGTCGCCGCGCGCGCTGCGGCTCTCGGCGAGGGGGCGACGTTCGGCGAGGACTGGCGGCTCACGGTGACCGAGCGCCACCGCTTCCGCGGCGCCGCCTTCGAGGTGCAGCTGCCGCGCCAGCGCTGGGTGCAGGTGATCGCCAACCGCGCCGCGGACGGCGTCGCCTACAGCATCCACACCGACATCACCGAGCAGAAGCGGCAGCAGGCGGCTCTGGCCCGCGCGCGGGACGAGGCCGATCGCGCGAGCCGCGCCAAATCCGACTTCCTGGCGACGATGAGCCACGAGCTGCGCACGCCGCTCAACGCCATCATCAACTTCGCGGAGATGATCCGCGACCGCATGCACGGCCCGGAGATCGCCCATCGCTACGTGGAGTACGCTGGCATCATCAACGAGAGCGGGCGGATGCTGCTCGACCACGTCAACGAGCTGCTCGACGTCGCCCGCGCCGAGGCGGGCAAGATCGAGATCGAGCCCGAGGTGCTGGACGCGCGCACGATGGCGGACGAGTGCCTGAAGCTGCTCGGCCGCGAAGCGGAGAAGCGCGGCGTCGCGATCGTCCTCGACGTCGCTCCTCCCGCCATGGGCGTCCGTGCCGACCGCCGCGCGCTGCAGCAGATCCTCAGGAACCTCCTGTCCAACGCGCTCAAGTTCACGCGGCAGGGCGGCCAGGTGGGCCTTTCGTTCGCGATCGAGCCCGGCGGCGCGCGCGTCACCGTCGTGGATACAGGCATCGGCATGCGCCCGCAGGACGTCGCCGTGGCGCTCCAGCCCTTCGGGCGCGTGCGCAATGACGTCAACGTCGCCGAGGCCGGCACCGGGCTCGGGCTGCCCCTCGCCAAGCACCTGGTCGAGCTGCACGGGGGCACGTTCACGATCGAGAGCGAAGCAGGCAAGGGCACGCGCGTCAGCTTCACGCTTCCGGGCTAGCCCGCGCCGTTACCGCCCGGCTTGCGCGCCTGCCGGCAGGCGGACGCGCAGCTTGTCGATGCGCCTGCCGTCCATGTCGACGACCTCGAACCGCGCGCCCGCCCAATCGAAGGCCTCGCCGGTCTGCGGCACGCGGCCGAGGCGCCAGAGCGCAAAGCCGGCGACCGTCTCGAAGTCGCCCTCGTCGCGCAGCCCCTGCATGCCCACCCTCTCCTCGAACATGGCGATCGAGGTCATGCCGTCGACCAGGAGGGTACCGTCCTCCAGCGCGACGATCTCTGCTGCCGACTTCTCGCCCGGCTGCGGCAGCTCGCCGGCGACCGCCGTGATGATGTCGGTCATGGTGGCGACGCCTTGCACGCTGCCGTACTCGTCGACCACGACGGCGATGTGCAGGGGCGAGACCTTGAACAGGTCGAGCAGCTTGAGGACCGAGATCCCCTCGTGCACGACCAGCGGCTTGTCCAGGCATTTCTCGATCGTAGGCACCTGCCCGCGCAGCGCGCCCTCGAGCAGGGTCTTCGCCTGCACGATGCCGAGAAGGTTGTCGATGTCGCCGCGGCAGACGAGGAACCGGCTGTAGCCCGATTCCTTGATCGCGCTGCGCACGGCGTCGACTCCCTCCTCGACGTCGACCCAGACGATGTCCGGCCGCGGCGTCATGATGGAGCGGGCCGTGCGGTCGGCCAGCTGCAGCACGCCGTCGATCAGCGCCTTCTCCTGCGGCACGAAGATGCCGGCGCGGGTGCCCTCGGAGATCAGCGAGCGGACCTCCTCCTCGGTCACGGCCGCGTCGCGCCCGCCCTTGATGCCGAGCACGCGCAGCGCGGCCTCGGTCGTCGCGCTGAGCAGCCAGGCGAGCGGCGCCGCGACGAGCGACAGCGCCGCCATCGGCCGCGCGAGGATGGCCGCGACCTGCTCCGGATGGCGCAGCGCCGCGCGCTTCGGCACCAGCTCGCCGACGATCAGCGAGAGGTAGGTGATGGTCGCGATCACGATGGCCCAGGCGACCTCGTCGGCGATGCGCGTGGGAACGCCGACGGCGCGCAAGGCGGCGCTGGCGCTCACGGTCAAAGTGGCGCCGCCATAGGCGCCGTTCACGATGCCGATGAGCGTGATGCCGATCTGGACGGTCGAGAGGAACCGGCTCGGCTCGTCGAGGAGGCGGAGCGCCGCGCGTGCGCCGCTGCTGCCGTCGCGTGCCATCTGCTCGAGCCTTGTGCGGCGCGACGACACGAGCGCCATCTCGGACATCGCAAAGACGCCGTTGAGCGCCGCAAGGAGGATGATGACCAGGGCTTCCATTTCTGCCGATGCTCAAGAGAGGGGCGTTATAGGCCGGACGCCGGCGCGCCGCAATTCCGGGGTGAGCCCGCAAGGAGAGCCGGATCATCGCGGCTGCCCTTCATGCGCTTCTGGCCCTGGGAATCCAGCTGCTTGCGAGCCCACCTTGATCTCGCGCGTCCGAGGCCCACATCTATGCGACGGTGCCCGCTCGGGGCCGTGAGGCCGGACGCTCGCGCCGCGAGGCCGGCGTCGCTCGATTGCCCGCTCGCTCGCATTCCGGCCGATGCCGGGAGGAGAGGGGAAAGATGTCGCGCCTGACCGGCTTCAGCAGCCCGCTCATGCTGGGCTTTGACCACTTCGAGCGCGCGCTCGACCGCGTCTCTAAGCTCTCTGCCGAGGGCTATCCGCCGTACAACATCGAGCAGGTGGCCGACGATGCCTTGCGCATCACGCTGGCGGTCGCCGGCTTCAAGGGCGACGAGCTCGCCGTGGAGCTCGAGAACAACCAGCTCACGATACGCGGCAGGCAGGTCGAGGACGCCCAGCGCGTCTACTTGCATCGCGGCATCGCGGCGCGGCAGTTCGTGCGCAGCTTTGTCCTCGCCGAAGGCATCGAGGTCACTGGCGCCAGCCTCGACGCTGGCTTGCTTCACGTCGATCTCCGCCGGCCGCCGCCGCAGAGCCGCGCTCGAACCATTGCCATCAAGGTCTCATCGGACGGCTGCGCTCCCTTGGGAGGAACAATCAGCGCGCAGCGAGCCAAGGATCCTTGATCGCGAACGCAGCGTATCGGCGGAGCGACAGTGCTCCAGTGCGGCCACTTGCAGCGCCGGTCGGAGAGGAAGGCAGGAAGTTCATGAATGCGAAGAGCAGGACCGAATCGAGCGAAAAGCTGCGGCGTCTCTCCTCAGGCGAGCTTGCGTCGCTCGGCATCAATGACATTGCATACGTCAAACGGGTGATGGCCCAGGGCGGCATCGGCTATGCGATCCACGCCGCGGACGGCACGCCGGTGGCGGTCATGCCCGATCAGGCGCACGCGATCGCCGTCGTTCTTGAGCATGACCTGCATCCAGTGAGCGTCCACTGACAGCCCGCAGGGTGCGTCCCTTTGGCGCGCCTGTCCGAAGTGCATAGTCCTGCCAGCTTATGGCCGATGGACGACGCTGCGCTGTACTGATCCAGCGTTGCCTATCGGTCGGTGTTCAAGCGGAGGGGGAGCGATGCTGTCGGTTGCGGAGAACCCGTCGCTCGACGAGGTCGCCCGGGTCGAACCGCTCGACCGGCTGGATCAAGTCGTCTCCCCGCTTCTGCGCACCGTCTACGCGCACTGGAAGAAGGAGCGAGAGAGAGGCGCCTTGCCATCGACCGCGAGCATCGATCCGACGGCGCTGAAGAGCGCGGTCGATCGCCTCGTCCTGTTCGAGGTCGTGGATGGCGGCAAGCGATTCCGCTATCGCGTGATCGGAAGAACCTGCGCGGAGCGAGTCGGCGTCGATCTCTCCGGGCGATACCTCGAGGATCATCCGCGCCCGCGCTTCTCCTCATCCGCGACCAACGCGCTGCGCGAGGTCGTGCGGACGCGCCAGCCGCACGTATTCTCAGCGCTGCGCGCGATCGAAGGTCATTATTGGGCTTATCAAGCCGTCCTCCTGCCTTGCGCGGACGGCGGCGACGACGTGACGCGGGTCCTCGTCGGGCAGGAGTTCGAGCCGGGCGCGCCGCGCGTGGACCGACCCACAGTGGTGACGAAGATGCCTGCGGAGAGCCGGCGCCGCTTGAGCGCATGACGCTCCGGTCCATCGATCGCGGTCAGGCGGCTTGGTTCTCCGGCTCTGCCGTCAGCAGCGCATAGAGGCTGGCGGGCGTATCGCTGCCGCGCAGCTTCTCGCACAGCGTCGCGTCGCGCAGCGTGCGCGAGATCCGAGCGAGCGCCTTCAGATGGTCCGCGCCGGCGCCCTCAGGCGCAAGCAGCAGGAACAGCAGATCGACCGGCTGCTCGTCGATCGCCTCGAAATCGATAGGATGGTGCAGTCGGGCGAACAGCCCGCAAATGCGCTGGATGCCCGGCAACTTGCCATGCGGGATGGCGATGCCGTTGCCGACGCCAGTCGAGCCCAGCCGCTCGCGCTCCAGGAGGACCTCGAAAATCGAGCGCTCGGCCTGACCGGTCTGGCCGGCCGCGCGCTTCGCGATCTCCTGCAACGCCTGCTTCTTGCTGCTTACCCGCAAGTTCGCGATCACTGCGTCCGGGTGCAGCAGGTCCGTCAGCGTCATGTATCCTGCTCTCTTGAGCCGCCAAAAGGGCTGCCCGCCCCTGGGAGGGCGGGTTCGATGCGTGGTCGAGCCAGGCGCCCAGGGACCGTTTCTCAGGCAGCTCCTCCGGGAGCCGAGGCGTCGAGCACCCGCCCCGGAGGCGCAGCGGCGGGACCATAGACCCAACCGGGGCGGTCTGTCATGCGCGCATTCGCACGACGTCTGCCGGCGAAGCAATAGGCCTTGAAAATCAAAGGGCTAGAGAGGTGTCCCGCGTTCAGGCCGCTGCCGCAGGGTCAACCCAGCCGAGATGGCCGTCGCTGCGACGGTAGACCATGTTGAGGCGGCCATGGGCGCTGTTGCGGAAGAGCAGCGCCGGCACGTTGCCGATGTCCAGCCGCTGCGCCGCTTCGCCTACCGTCAAGGTCGCGATCTCGGTCGCCATTTCCGCGATGACGAGGGGAGAGCCGGCTGCGATCGATGGTGCCTCGCCCTCGGACTGATCCTCCAGGACAGGCGCTTCGAGGACCGCGTAGCGCGCTTGCGTCGCCGGTCCTGTGCCGTCGCGATGGTCGCGGATGCGCCGCTTGTGCCGGCGCAGCTGCTTGGCGACGTGCTCCGCGGCCAAGTCGAACGCCCCATAGGGCGCATCGGATTCCGCGTGGCCTTGGAACAGCAGGCCTCGGCCGACATGAACGGAGACCTGGGAGCGGAAGCCGTGGCTCGCTTTCGACATGACCACGGTCGCGTCGATCGAGTTCCGGAAGTACTTGCCCACCACGGATTCCAGGCTCTCTTGGACATGGATCCGCAAGGCGTCCCCAACGTCCATCTGCTTGCCCTTGACGACGAGTTGCATCTGTCCTCGCTTGCCGATGACGGCCATGTCCCGATCCGGCTCAGTGCTCCGGCACGGCTCGGGCCTCCCTACCCTATTGTGGCATATCGTGCGCCCCGCGCGCTGATGCCAGGTCCTCGACCGCGGCGGCCAGGAGGTCGAGATCCTGCGGCCGCGACAGGCGGTGATCGCCGTCCTTGACGAGCATGATCCGGACGTCCGGGGATGCCAAGCGCGCGGCCAGCCGCGGCGCGACCTCCCAGGGGACGTCCGGATCGGCCATGCCGTGCAGGAGGCGGACCGGGCAGCCGATGGCGATGGGGCCTGCGAGCAGCAGCCGAGCGCGGCCGTCGTCGACCAGCGCCCGGGTCACCGGCGTCGGTTCCCCGCTGTAGGCAGACGGCAGCAGCAGGACGCCGTCGCGCATCAACGTCTCTCGCTCGGCCGGCGCGAAGCGCGCCCACATCAGGTCCTCCGTGAAATCCGGCGCCGCAGCGACCCCGACCAAGCCGGCGACGCGGTCCGGCCGCCGCAGCGCAGCGTGCAGCATGATCCAACCGCCCATGCTCGACCCCACCAGGACCTGCGGCCCCTCGGTCAGGCCGTCGATGACGCGCAGCGCGTCGTCGATCCAGTCGCCGAGCACGAGATCCTCGAATCGGCCTTGCGACTGGCCGTGCCCGCGGTAATCGAAGCGCACGAAAGCGCGGCCGGCGCGCGCGCATGCGTCTTCGAGCGCCAAGGCCTTGGCCCCCGTCATGTCCGAGCGGTAGCCGCCGAGAAAGACGACGCCGGCCGCCGCGCCGGCGTCGTCGCGCTTGCGCTGCTTGCGATGCAGCCGATGGTAGGCGATTGTCGCCCCGTCGGGCCGGGCCAAGGCCTTCGGGCCAGGGGAAGGGGGAACGGGCTGCGCAAGCATGCTCGAACACTCCTTTTTGTGGACCGCCGAGGCGCCCGACGCGATCGTCCTGAACGGAGCGCGACCGAGCATCATGCCCGCATCCGAGACCACGGCCGAGCCCCTGCGCGATGCTCCTGCGGCTGCCGGCGCAGCGACGATCGGCGCGGCGAGCCGCCCGCCCGTGATCCTGCAGGTTCTCCCTGCCCTCGTCACGGGAGGCGTGGAGCGCGGCACGATCGAGGTCGCGGAAGCCGTCGTCCGGGCCGGCGGCAAGGCGATCGTCGCGTCGAGCGGCGGTCCCATGGTGCGCGAGCTGGCCCGAATCGGCGCCGAGCACGTCGAATTGCCGCTGCAACGCAAGAACCTGCTGACGATCCGGCGGAACGCCGGCAGGCTCGAGCGCCTGATCCGCGAGCGCGGCGTCGACCTGATCCATGCGCGCAGCCGCGCGCCGGCCTGGAGCGCCCTCTGGGCAGCTCGGCGGACCGGGATTCCCTTCGTCACGACCTTTCACGGCACCTATAGCGGCGCCGGCAATCCGCTGAAGCGCTGGTACAACCGCGTGATGACGCGCGGCGACCGCGTCATCGCGATCTCGGCCTTCATCGGCGAGCATGTGACCCAGCGCTATCGCGTCGAGCCGGAGCGCCTGCGCGTCATCCCGCGCGGCGTCGACCTGCGGCTGTTCGACCCGCAGCGCACGCCGGCCGCGCGCGTCGTCGACCTGACGCAGAAGTGGCGCGTGCCGGACGGCATGCCCGTGGTGATGCTGCCCGGCCGGCTGACCGGCTGGAAGGGGCAGGAGATCCTGATCGAGGCCGTGGCACTGCTCGGCCGCACCGACATCCGCTGCACGCTTCTCGGGCCCGACCAGGGCCGCGCGGCTTACCGAGAGCGGCTCGAGGCGCTGATCAAGCGGCGCAAGCTGCAGTCGGTCGTGCACATCGTCGACGACTGCCGCGACATGCCGGCGGCGTACATGCTGGCCGACGTGGTCGTCTCCGCATCGACCGAGCCGGAGGGCTTCGGGCGCGTGATGGCCGAGGCTCAGGCCATGGGGAAGCCGGTGATCGCCACCGACCATGGCGGTGCCCGCGAGATCATCGTGCCCGGAGAGACCGGCTGGCTCGTACCGCCCCGCGACAAGACGGCGCTGGCAGCGGCCCTCGGCGAGGCGCTGACGCTGACCAGCGAGGAGCGCGCGTCGCTGTCGCGGCGCGCCATCGCCAACGTGCGCGCCAACTTCACGCGCGAGCTGATGTGCGAGCGCACGCTGGCCGTCTACCAGGAGCTGCTCGGCGACAGATCCGGCGCCGGCACGGCTTGAGCGGCCGGTCCCGGCAACGCAGCCGGGAGCCGGGGGGCGGAGAAGAGCGAGCGGGGGAAAGCATGGACGAGCGGATCGACTACGCGAGAGTCTCGCCCGAGGGCTACCGCGCCATGCTGGCCCTCTCGGCAGCGGCAAAGAGCGAGGCGCTCGGCCACGCGCTGCTGGAACTCGTGAAGATCCGTGCGAGCCAGATCAACGGCTGCGCCTACTGCCTGGACATGCATGCGCGCGAGGCACGTGCCGCCGGCGAGGCCGAGCGCCGTCTGCACCACCTCCCGGCCTGGCGCGAGTCGCCCTTGTTCTCGCCGCGTGAACGCGCGGCGCTCGCCTGGACGGAGGCGCTGACCCTGGTCGCCGAGACGCATGCGCCGGACGAGGTCTATGCGGAAGCGCGCCGGCACTTCGACGAGCGCGAACTGGTCGATCTCAGCCTGGCGATCGTCAACATCAACGGCTGGAACCGTCTGGCCGTCGCCTTCCGCAAGCAGCCGCCAGCCGCCGGCTGAGCGCTGTCGGCGGCGGGTTCTCGCCCACGTCTCGGCGTCCCTCCCTGGCGGCCTAGTCGCGCTCGGCGGGCGCGTCAGCGGATGGTGGGTCGATGCGTCGCGCCATGAAGCTCGCAGGCGGTACCCAGGTCTCGGGGATGTGGCGGTTTGCCCATCGGCAGATCTCCTGCAGCACGGGCAACAGGTCCTCGCCTTTCGCCGTCAGACGGTACTCATGGCGCGGCGGACGGCGCTCGTAGAGCGACTTCCTGACCAGACCGGCCGCTTCCATCGCGGCGAGCCGGTCGGCCAGGACGCTGCTCGTGATGCGCTCGGGCGATGCCAGGAAGTCGGCGAACCGGGATTTGCCGGTCAGCATGTCGCGCAGGACCACGAGGGTCCATCGGTCGCCGACTTGATCCAGCGTCGTGGCGATCGGGCAGCCGGAGCGTGCGGCACGGGTCGGAGATGGAGTCATGGGTAGTCACTTGTCTCTTGCAAGTGAGAAGTCACTTGTGCCATCGTCCATACATGGTGGCAGCGAGTTCTGAACAGGGGGAGATCATGGCTGCAGGCTTCGCTGGCGGGTGCCTCTGCGGCGCTGTGCGCTTCGCGTGCTCCGCCGATCCGGCCATGGTCGGTCATTGTCATTGCATCGACTGCCGGAAATCGAGCGGAACCGGCCATTGCACCCATGTCGTCGTGCCCAGGGCCGCCTTTGCCGTCACCGGCCGCTTGACGACCTACGCACGGCCGGCCGACAGCGGCAATCTCGTCACCCGCGCCTTCTGCCCGACCTGCGGCTCGCCGATCTATTCCACGAATGCGGCGATGCCAGATCTCGTGTTTCCGCGGGCTTCGAGCCTCGACGATCCGGAGGCGATCAAGCCTCAGATGGTCGTGTACGCGAGCCGAGCGCCGTCCTGGGACGTCGTCGATCCGGCGCTGCCGTCGTTCGCGACCATGCCTGCGCCCGGCGAGGTCGCCGCGGCCATGGCGCAGGCACGCTGACCAGGCAGGCTTGCTGCGGGCCTCTGCCCTGACGGCGCGCGGCGCTCAGCCTTGCGCAACCGGCTGCCCGATGCGCAGCAGGCAGCCGGACGGGTCGATCAGCGCGAACTCGCGCATGCCCCACGGCTTGTCCTCGAGCGCGTGCAGGCCGGGGATGCCGGTCGACCAGTACTCCTCGTAGAGCGATTGTACGTCGTCGAGCCGGAGATAGCAGCTGGCGTCGTTCTGGGACGGATCGAGGGTGGGGTGCCAGAAGAAGTGCAGCTCGACCTCGTCGCGCCGGACGATCGCATAGCCGTCTGGCTGGTCCTGGCGGTAGACGCAGGCGAAGCCGAGCCAGGCGTAGAAGTGCAGCGTCTCGTCGAGGTCGCGCGACGGCAGGATCGGGATCGCGAGGCCGTTGAGGCGCTTAAGGGTCACGCTGCCGTCCTGTCCGTGCGGTTGCCGCAACTCTAGCTGAGACGGGTCCTGCGGCGAAGTCCCGTGGCAGCCCGCACCTTGCAGGAGGCGCCCGGCTGGCGCGATCCTGCGGCCTCGACCGCCGGGCCATGCAGCGCTGTTGATGCCTGACCGTATCGATGGGAAGATGCGGCAGCTCTCAGCGGTCATACGACGACCGGAGAGGGACAACGAGGACCAGCGCGCCAAGCGCGATCAGGGAGGGATGCACATGAGAAGGCTCATCGTCGGCGCAGTCGCCGGGCTGGCCCTTGCGGCCGGCGGGCAGACGGCAGCGCAGGAGAAGCTCACCGTTTGGTGGGGCAAGGGCTTCTACAAGGCCGAGGACGACGCGCTGCACGAGGCGATCAAGAAGTTCGAGGCGAAGTCGGGCGTGAAGATCGACCTTTCGCTCTACTCGCCGCAGGACATGATCCCGAAGACGGTCTCGGCTCTCGACGCAGGCACGCCGCCGGACGTCTCCTACGGCGACGTCTACGACTTCCAGGTCACCGGCAAGTGGGCGTTCGACGGCAAGCTCGAGGACATCAGCGACATCATCGCGCCGATGAAGGACAAGTTCGCGCCGCGCACCGTCGAGACGACGTACCTCTACAACGACAAGGCCAAGAAGCGCGCGTACTACGCCTTCCCGCTCAAGCAGCAGACCATGCACATCCAGTACTGGGCTGACATGCTGACCGACGCGGGCATCAAGGAGTCGGAGATCCCGTCGAGCTGGAAGGAGTACTGGGCGTTCTGGTGCGGCAAGGTGCAGACGGCGGTGCGCAAGAAGACCGGCCAGCGCCTGTTCGCCATCGGCAACCCGATGGGCGTCGATTCCAGCGACTCGTTCTACTCGTTCCTGACGTTCATGGACGCGTACGACGTCAAGCTGGTGGACGACAACGGCAAGCTGCTGGTCGACGACCCGAAGGTGAAGAAGGGCCTGATCGGCGCCGT
>JAEULF010000390.1 GCA_016793965.1 Alphaproteobacteria bacterium
CGACTTCGACATCTTCTGGCCGTGCTGGTCGCGCACGAGGGCGTGGATGTAGACCGTGCGGAACGGCACGTCGCCCATGAAGTGCATGCCCATCATCATCATGCGGGCGACCCAGAAGAAGATGATGTCGAAGCCGGTCACGAGGACGTCGCCCGGGTAGTAGCGCTTCAGCTCGCGCGTCTCCTCCGGCCAGCCGAGCGTCGAGAACGGCCAGAGCGCCGAGGAGAACCAGGTGTCGAGCACGTCCTCGTCGCGCTTGAGCGCGACGTCCTTGCCGTAGCGCGCGCGCGCCGCCCCTGCCGCGTCGGCCTCCGTCATCGCGACGAAGACCTCGCCGTCCGGCCCGTACCAGGCCGGGATCTGGTGGCCCCACCAGAGCTGGCGCGAGATGCACCAGGGCTGGATGTTGCGCATCCACTCGAAGAACGTGTTCTCCCATTGCTGGGGCACGAACTTGGTGCGCCCCTCCTCGACCGCCTTGATCGGTCCCTGCGCCAGCGTCTTTGCGTCGCAGTACCACTGGGTCGTGAGGAACGGCTCGATCGGGACGCCGCCGCGGTCGCCATGCGGCACCATGTGCGTGTGCGGCTCGATCTTCTCGACCAGCCCCATCTCCTCGAGCTTCGCCACGACGAGCTTGCGCACGGCGAACCGGTCCTTGCCGTCGAAAGCGGCGATGGCGGACTCGACCGTGCCCCAGCGGCCGCCCGCGGCGCCGCCGCCCGCTTGCGCGAACTCCTTGCCGCCGAGGCGCACCGTGGCGCTCGCGTCGAGCACGTTGAGCGCGAGAAGGCCGTGCCGCTTGCCGACCTCGAAGTCGTTGAAATCGTGGGCCGGCGTGATCTTGACGGCGCCGCTGCCCTTTTCGGGATCGGAGTACGCGTCCGCGACGATCGGGATGCGCCGGCCGACCAGCGGCAGCACGGCGTGCTTGCCGATCAGGGGCTTCCACCGCTCGTCGTCGGGATGGACCGCGATCGCCGTGTCGCCGAGCATGGTCTCCGGCCGGGTCGTCGCGACGACGATCCAGCTCTCCGCCTCCCCCTCGATCGGGTAGCGGACGTGCCAGAGATGGCCCCTGATCTCCTTCTGCACGACCTCCAGGTCGGAGATCGCGGTCAGCATCTTGGGGTCCCAGTTGACCAGCCGCTTGTCGCGGTAGATCAGCCCTTGCTTGTAGAGGTCGACGAAGACCTTGCGCACGGCCTGCGACAGGCCCTCGTCCATGGTGAAGCGCTCGCGCGCCCAGTCCGGGGACGCGCCGAGCCGGCGGAGCTGGCGCGTGATCGTCCCGCCGGATTCCTCCTTCCAGTCCCAGACGCGCGCGACGAACTTCTCGCGCCCGAGGTCGCGCTTGCTCTTCCCTTGGTCCGCGAGCTGGCGCTCGACCACCATCTGCGTCGCGATGCCCGCATGGTCCGTGCCGGGCTGCCACAGCGCGTCGCGGCCGGTCATCCGGCGGTACCGGATCAGCACGTCCTGCAACGTGAAGGTCAGGGCATGGCCCATGTGCAGGCTGCCCGTGACGTTGGGCGGCGGCATCATGATCGTGTAAGGCTGCGCGTTGGAATCCGGCTGGCAGGCGAACGCGCCGGCCCTCTCCCACGCATCGTACCAGCGTCCCTCGACGCCGCTGGGATCGTATGTCTTGTCCATCTCTCGTCGCCCTGATCGCGCAAGCAACCTCGCCCGAGCCGCGTAGGCGGCACGGGGACGTGAAGCCGATTGTGGATACAGAAAATCGCCGCGCTGTCCTAGGGGAAGCCTCCTGAGGACATGGCGCGGCGCAAGCGGGACTGCGATGCGCGTCGCGTGGGAGCTTGCGCCGGCGCAGCCGGAGCGCGTCGGCGTGGGCGTCAGCCGCCGGAGGACATCTTGTCGATCTCGCGCGCGACCATGCGCTCGACGATCTGCGGCACGTTGCGGTCGATCCACTCGCGCAGCATCGGCTTCAGGATGGTGTACACCATCGCCTCGATCGACTTGCCGCCGGCGGGCTCGCCGCCGTCGTCGTAGTTCGGCGGGTTGCGCGACGTCTCGACCGCATGGGCAAGTTGCGCGAAGGCGCCCTGGGCTGCCCGCGCGGTGCTCGGCGACATCAGGTCCGCTGCCATGGCTGCCTTGGGCTCCATCTTGGGTTTCGCGGCGGGCGGAGGCGGCGCCTTGGGCGCAGCCGCAGACGCGGCCGCCGCTTTCTTGGCGACGTCGACGACCGATCCATCGTCGGCCACCATCTGCGTGAGCTCGACGACACCATCGTCGGCCGATGCAGGGGCCGGTGCGGGCGCAGGCCGCGGCGCAGCCGCCGCCGGCTTGGCCGGCGCAGCCCCCTGCCCGTCGCCCTCTTCTGAGATGATCCGGCGAATCGACGCCAGGATCTCCTCCATCGACGGCTCTTTGCCTTCTTTGGTCGGTTCGCTCATCGAGACGACGGCTCCAAGTACGTCCGGCTATCCCTGACGACTACGGCGGAAAGCTTAAGATTTCCGAAAAGCCGGCGCTCCGGCCGAAGGCACGCAGCGTCGCGCCGACCCCCGCTACTTGCTCTCGATTCCCGTGCCGATCAGGCGCCAGCGCGTCCGGTCATAATGCGCCTTTGGGTCGTAGGCGGTCACGGGCAGCTTCTGCTCGACGGCCGTCAGGCGCCCTGTGGCCGCGAGCAGCTGGTAGGCGGCGATGATCCGATCGCGCCGTGCGCCGACCAGATTCACCTTGGCATTGAGCGCCTCCTGCTCGGCGTCCAGGACGTCGAGCACGGTCCGAGCGCCCACGGCCGCCTCCTGCTGCACGCCGTCCAGCGCGACTTCCGTCGCCCTGACGTTCACGTCGAAGGATTCGATCTGCGCCTCGGCCGAGCGCAGGAGCTCCCAGGCTTGGACGGCGCTCTCGATTGCGCGGCGTCGGGCGTTGTCGAGCTCGAGCCGGCGCTGCCCGACGGTCTCCTTGGTGGTACGAACTCCCGCATACTCGCCGCCGCCCTGATAGATCGGTACGGAGACGCGCCCTTGCACGATTCCGGTCGTCTGCCGGACGTCGTCGCGTCCGGTCTCTTCCGAGCGCTGCAGCTGGGCCTGGAACGACAGGGTCGGGAGCAGCAGGGCGCGCGAGCGGTCGACATCGGTCTCGGCGACCTTCTCCGACTCAATCGCCACCCTGACGTCGGGGTTGCTCGACTTCGCCGCCTCAACCGCCTCATCGAGCGTCAGCGGCAGGCTCGCGGGGGGGCTCGGGTCGACCAGGACGCCAGGCTGCTCTCCCACGACTTGCTGATAGGTCGCGCGCGATGTGCTCAGGTCGCCCTCGGCGGCGCGCAGCTGGGCGCGCGCAGACGCGAGCCGCGCCTCGGCCTGGGCGACGTCCGTGCGCGTGTTCTCGCCGACGTTGAAGCGGTCGCGTGTCGCCTCGAGCTGGCGCTCAAGGACCTGGACGTTGTTGCGGCGCAGCTCCACGACGGCTTGGTTGCGCAGAACGTTCATGTACGCTGTGGCCGCGCTCAGCAGCACGGTCCGCTCGACGCCGTCGAGACTGGCGCGCTCCTGGCGCACCTGCGCCTCAGCCTTGTCCAGGTCGGCCTCCTGGCCGCCGCCGCGCCAGAACGTCTGGTCGAACGTGAACGTGGCCGAGCGCGGATCCTGCTGCTCGCTCACGCGGTTCGGCGAATCGATGCGCAGCCATCCCTTGCCGTAGCCGCCGCTCACCGTGACCTTCGGCAACCAGCCACCGATCGCCGCGGGAACGCCCTCGTCCGTGGCGCGCAGCTTCGCGCGCTGCGCATCGATCTGCGGGTTCGTCATGTAGGACAAGGCGAGGGCATCGACGATCGACTGGGCATGCGCGGGCGCGCTCCAGGACGACAGTCCGAGCGCCACTCCCAAGGCGATCGCGCTGGCGCCCGTCCGATGGAGCCTCAGGAGTCGAGCGAGAACGACGGTCATCACGATGTCTCCGCGGCGCAAGGATGGCGCCGTTCAAGATTCAGAACACGAACGCGGCCTGCCGCGCGAAACCAGGGAGCGGCGGTACCTGCGCGTCGAACAGGATGCGAGAGGCAACATTGCTCCCTGTCCGCTGCATCCGCACGGCGTGGCCCACGCCGCCGCCCTTCAGCCCGCTGAAAGACGAGGCCGGCGATCCCGCCTGCTGCACGGCGACGCACCGCCCGTTCGGGGCAAGCTGCTGGAGGATGGCCGTCGGCACCTCGTGCACGGCCCCTTCGAGGACCACAGCCTGGTAAGGCGCCTGCTTGGGGAAACCGATCTCGAGCGGCCCCTGCACCACCACCGCGTTGTCGATGCCGAGGTCGGCCAGCCGTGCCGTCGCCTCGCGCGCAAGCTCCGGATCGGATTCGAGCGCGACGACGGTGGATGCGAGCTTGGCGATGACGGCGGCGGAATAGCCCGATCCGCACCCGATATCGAGCACGACGTCGTCCGGGCCGATCTCGGCAGCCTGGAGCAGGCGCGCGAGCACCATGGGCTCGATCAGGTAGCGGCCGTCGCCGAGGTGCAGGTCCTCGTCCATGTAGGCGACGCCGCGCAGCGACTGCGGCGCGAAAGCCTCGCGCGGCACGGATTCGAAAGCCCCGATCACGCGCTGATCGATGACCTTGTTCGGCCGAAGCTGGCTCTCCACCATCGTCTTGCGCAAGCGCACGTAGTCGGTCATCGCCGTCTCCGTTCGACGCTCTCGTCGCACCGCTTCCAGGGGAAGCGCCTCGCGTTGCAATGCAACATGCGACGGAATCTGGTCGGTCCGTTGGCTTATAGGGCTGGCATCCCGATTTGGAAAGGACAATGGATGTCGGTGGTTCCACGGTTCCGGCAAGTGGCAATTGACCGGAGTCCGCCCCATGTCTATTTGTCCGCCTTCCTGCTTGCGGACCCTGTGCAGCGCGACACCCCGTCGGCTCGCCCTTGGAGCGTGCGCGGGGCGGCGGCGCGGTGGCAGAGTGGCCATGCAGGGGACTGCAAATCCCCGTACGTCGGTTCGATTCCGGCCCGCGCCTCCATCGCTTCGCGTCGCCGATCCGTGCCTCTCCGGCAATGCGGCGCCGCGACCGGCGCGCGATGCTTGACACGATCTGGACGTTCTGGCAGCAGTCGCCGCCTCCAATGTTCCGTGGTAGCTCAGCTGGTAGAGCAGGGGACTGTTAATCCCCGGGTCGTAGGTTCGAGTCCTACCCACGGAGCCACTACCCTTCCTACCGGAAGCTGAAGGCCACGAGCCGCGGTCTATCCGGCAGTTGTGCGCAGGCGCTGACGCCTGTACACCGCTGCGACGATGACCGGCGGAGTCCCATTGGCCATGCCCACGACG
>JAEULF010000189.1 GCA_016793965.1 Alphaproteobacteria bacterium
GGGCAGCGTCCTCGCCTATGCCGCCGGCGCCCTGTTCGGCGCGAGCTGGGGACAGTTCTACGCGCACACCCCGATCGTGCTCGCCGCCCTGGTCGAAGGTCCGGCACGCACGCGCGCCTTCCTCGAGTTCAATTCCTATGCGCTGCTCGGCGTCGCCGTGACGCCGCTGCTCGCGCGCGCGCTGGCGCCGGTCGGCGGCGACGAGGTGACGGCGATGCACGCGGCAGCGGGCGCCAGCCTGCTCGCCGCTTCCTGCATCGCTGTCATGGGCCGGCGCATGGCCGCGGCCGGCCTGGCCGTCGGCAGTGGTGCCCGCGCTGGCCTGTCGCTCGCCGGGATCCGCGCCGTGGCAGGCTCCTCCGCCGCCTGGGTCGTGCTGATGATCGGCATGGGTGCCGTGGCGTTCAGCGGCATGCATGCCTTCCAGACCAGCTTCGCCCTGAAGAACGGCCTCGACTTCTCCGTGTTCTTCGTCGCCTACACGCTGACCGTCGTCGCCGTGCGCCTGATCTTCGCGGGCCTGCTGTCGCGCCTGTCGCCCTATCCCGCCATCGCCGCCTTCCTGGCCCTGATGAGCGCGTCAGAGGCGCTGTTCGCCGCCGTGGCCGGGCAGCCCTTGCTCTACGCGCTTGCCGCCGTGCTGTTCGCGCTCGGCTACGGCTTGACCTACCCGATGCTGACGGCGGTTGCCGCCGACGAGGCGCCTGCCGGCGCGCGCGACCAGTGCCTGCTGCTGGTCACCTTCGCCTACTATGTCGGCGGCTTCGGCTTCCCCTTCGTCGCCGGCTGGATCGTGGTGACGGCAGGCTATGACGCGCTGCTCTGGACGCTGGCGGCCGTCGGCGCGGCGCAATGCGCGATGGCGCTCTGGCGCTGGCGGGCCGGCGCGCGGCGGTGAGCGGCGGTGAGCGGCAGTGCGACTCCGCCGTCTTACTCCGCCGCCGCGCGCGCGGCCCGGCCCGCCTGCAGCACCGCATCGTCCGCCACGAGCTGCATCGGCGCCCAGTTGCGCGAGCGCACGTGGTCGGCGCGCGGGCTCGGCACGTCGAGCGGCCGGTTGGCGCAGGTGTTGAAGCAGAAATAGGCCTGCCAGCGGTCGTGGCGCGAGAGGTTGTGGCCGCTCGCATGCATCAGGTTGCAGTGGAAGATGGCGGCCGTCCCCGGCGGCCCGGTGATCGCGACGGGCTCCGGCGACTCCGCCATGCGCCGGCGCATCTCCGCCGGCGGCACCGACCACAGGCGGTAGGCCGTCGAGGTGTCGAGATAGGCCTCGGTGCGGCCCCAGCGGTGGCTGCCCGGCAGGAAGTAGAGGCAACCGTTCATCTCCGTCGCCTCGTCCAGCGCCACCATGAAGGTCGCCATGTCCGGGCGCTGGATGCCGTCGAGCTGCCAGGCGCCGTAGTCCTGGTGCCACGGCCAGACCGAGCCCTCGATCGCCGCCTTCACGTTGACCTTGGAGTGGTGCAGGTAGAGCTGCTCGTCGCCGAGCAGCTCTTTGGCCGCGCCGAGGACGCGGGGCGTGCGCGAGAGCGCCCGGAACGGCGGCGAGGCGGTCGGCCCGTCCGTCTCGTGCAGGCGGAACATCGACTTGGGCGCGCCGGTGGCGCCCTCGCGGACCGTGCCCTCGGCCTGCACGGGCATCAGCCGCTCGACCTCGCTCCGCAGGAGTGCGACCTCGGCGGTCGCGACCAGGCCGGGGAAGACCAGGAACCCGTCGCGCTCGTAGGCAGCGCGCTGCGCGGGCGAAAGCGGCATGGTCTCCTCCCCTGGCATCAGGTCTGCCTTCTAGCTTGAGGGCCAGGCTAGCATCGGCGAGGGGCGTGCGGAACCGCATGACCTCGCCGCGCGCTCCGGCCCAGCGCCACCGGCCCAGCGACACCGGCATTGCGCCACCTTGCGCCGCGGCGGCGGCCGTCGCAGGCTGGCGCATCTTTATCCGACGGGGGCGAGCATGGCAGCGGTTGGCAAGGCAGGATCGATCGAGCTCATTCCGGCGCGGCGCGGCCGGGCGACCTACGTGAAGCAGGGCCAGGCGGTCAAGGTGATCAACACGCTGGGCGAGCAGGTCGTGGACACCTGGGCCTTCGTGGCCGGGCACCTCATCGAGTTCATGTCGATGGAGCACACCCGCGCCACCTTGAAGAAGCTGATCCCGCAGAAGGGCGACAAGCTCTACACCAACAAGCGGCGGGCGATCCTGACGCTGGAGGCGGACAGCTCGCCGGGCATCCACGACACGTTGATGGCGGCCTGCGACAACGAGCGCTACGGGCTGCTCGGCTGCACCACCTACCACGACAACTGCACGGACAACCTCTACGCCGGCATGGGCGCCATCGGGCTGCGCCCGCCGGAATGCCCGAGCCCCTTGAACCTGTTCATGAACATCCCGTGGACCAAGGACGGCGCGCTGAGCTTCGACCCGCCGGTCACCAAGAAGGGCGACTACGTCGTGCTGCGCGCGGAGATCGACTGCGTCGTCGCTTTTTCCTGCTGCCCGCAGGACATCCTGCCGATCAACGGCAAGGGCGGCAAGCCGACCGAGGCGCATTTCCAGGTGATCGATTGAGCGTTGGCGGCGAAGGCGCGGGAGGCGGGACGGGAGAGGACGCCGACGCTTTCCTCGCCGGCTGCCGCATGCGCAAGCGCTCGGTCACCATCGCCGGCCACCGCACCAGCGTCTCGCTCGAGGCGGCGTTCTGGCAGGCGCTGAAGGACGCCGCGCGCGCCCGCGGCATCTCGGTCGCTGCCCTCGTCGAGGAGATCGACACGCGCCGCGCCGGCAACCTGTCGAGCGCGCTGCGCGTGTTCGCTTTGATCGAGGGAGGCAGGTAACTCGGCGGTGTTGCTGGCGAGGCATCGGTGCCGCTGTTCTTGGCGCAGCACTTCGCGCGGGCGGCTCGGACGCATCTAGCGAATGATGCCCGATATGGCAGCCTGCCCTTCGGCCGCGGCACCCAGCGCTCTACTCGTGATCGGCGTTATGCCTGCTCGCGGCGGGAGGTTGGTGGGAAGCTTCACGTTCCATGCGAGACCAAGCCATTGTAGGAGGCGAATGAACTGCCATCCGAGATCGATCTGCTCGGGGTAGTGGCCATGTCGAGCCGAGTTTGGAAAGGCGTGGTGATTGTTGTGCCAGGACTCGCCCATCGTCGGGATGGCCAACCACGGTACGTTGTGCGCTTGGATGACCGCGCCATCGACAAGCCAATCTTGCGGTCCCTTCGTATGAGCGCGGTACGAGATGGCCCAGTGCAGCGTCACGCAGGCGGCGACCCGCACGCAGATTCCCCAGGTGACCCACGGCAGTCCGCCGATGAAGTACAGCGCCAAGGCGATCGGAATCTGATGGAGCATCCATGTCCGATCCAGGAAGGCGACGAAACGATCGCTGGAGATCTCCGGTCCGGGATCGAAACCGGGCGGCCGCTTCAGCTTCAGCTTGAAGTTGAGGTAATAGAAGCCATCGA
>JAEULF010000212.1 GCA_016793965.1 Alphaproteobacteria bacterium
ATGAACGTCAACGGGCTGCCGGCGGCGACCGGGCTGGCGCAGGGCCAGGTCGGCAACACGGCCGCCGACATCCGCGTCGTCGCCATCGCCGACGGCGACAAGATGTACCGCTTCCAGTTCGCGGTGCCGCGCGGCGGCATGAGCCAGATGGACGCGGCGTTCAAGCGCTCGGCCTACAGCTTCCGGCGCATATCGGCATCCGAAGCGCAGGGCTTCCAGCCGCAGCGCCTGCGCACGATCGTCGCGCGCGCCGGCGACACGCCGGAGAGCCTGGCTGCCCGGCTGCCATTCGACAGCCACAAGATCGAGCGCTGGGAGGTGCTCAACGGCCGGTCCCGGCGCGACCCGATCCGCCCGGGCGAGGTCCTCAAGACGGTCTCTGCGTAGTCGTCCAAGGAGCCCACCCACGACGCAGGGTCAGGCGCCCACTCCGGGCGAAGGCCGATTGACGCGGGTTTCATCCGGTTGCTAGCGTCCCGGCCTTCGATGCTCGTTTGCGCTCGCTTGCTCGACGCGGGCGAGGAGGCCGCCGGTGACCGCTGCCAAAGTCGCGCGCGTCGAGACCCTGGCCTACCGCATGCCGTTCTCGACCTTCCTGCGGTCGGGCCTGCAGATGCACGTCAAGCAGGCTGAGAACGTGCTGGTCCGCTTGACCTGCGACGACGGCACGACCGGCGTGGCCGAGGCGAACGCCTTCGCCGAGCTTTTCGGCGAGTCCCAGGCGTCGATCCAGGCGGCGATCGCGGAATGGATCGTGCCGCGCATCCGCGGCATCGCTCTGACCGACGTCGAGCGCCTTTGGCAGCAGCTCGACATCGTTGCCAACAACAACAGCGCCAAGGCGGCAATCGACATGGCGGTGCAGGAAGCGCTCGCCAAGCGCGCCGGCTTGCCGCTCTGGCGCCATCTCGGGGGCTTCCGCGACCGCGTGAAGCTGACCTGGATCATCGGCCAGGGCAGCATCGAGGAGATGGTCGAGGAGGGGCAGGAAGCCAAAGCGCGCGGCTTCGCCAGCTTCAAGATCAAGATCGGGCTCGACCCGCGCAAGGACGTGAAGGCTGTCGCCAAGCTGCGCGAGGCGCTCGGCGACGACACGCATCTCTACGTCGATGCCAACCAGGCGTACAGCTTCGCCGACGCCGTGCGGTACCTGCCGGCCATGGAGGACGAAGGGATCACGCTGGTCGAGGACCCGATGCCGAACGCCGACACGGCGGGTCGCGCGAGCCTGGCGCGGAGGCTCAAGGTCCCGTTGCTCGGCGACGAGTGCGTGCGCACGCCGCAAGAGATGATGGGCGAGATCGAGCTCGGCGCGCTGCGCGCCTTCAACGTCAAGCCGCCGCGCTCGGGGTACACGCAGACGAAGAAGATCCTGGCTCTGGCCGAGCAGGCCGGCTTGGCGGCCATGATGGGCACGATGCTGGAGACCGACATCGGCGTGCTCGGTGCCGCGCATTTCGCGGCGGCGCACCGCGTCTTCGCGACCTATCCGGCCGAGCTGACTTACTTCCTGAAGATGAAGGACCGGCTTCTCTCGGCACCGCTCGCGGTCAAGGACGGCGTCCTGGTGCTGCCCGACGGGCCTGGGCTCGGCATCGAGATCGATGAGGACAAGATCAAGCGCTACCGCGTGGAAGCGTAACGACGTCTGGGACAGAACGGGGGAGAGCGAGCATGATCGACACCGTCGGCGTTCACGATCGGGCGACGAGGCTGGACCGACTCCCCGCGAACTCCATCGAACGACGGGGCGCCGCGTTCTCCGCTATCGGTCCGGCCGCGCGGCGCTCGAGCTTCGGACTCGTTGCGCTGGGCGCGGCAGCCTTTGCGCTATGGGCGGGCACCGTCGGCGCCCAGGAGTCGTTTCCGTCGAAGCCGGTCACGCTGCTCAACCCGCTTCCCGCCGGCGGCGGCGTCGATACGGCGATGCGCGGCCTGGCGAAGGAGATGGCGGCGATCCTCGGCCAGCCGGTCCTGGTCGAGAGCCGGCCAGGTGCCGGAGGCACGATCGCAGGCGAGTTCCTCGCCAAGGCGAAGCCCGACGGGTACCTGATGGGACTGCTGCAGTCGACCCAAGCGATCCCCGAGATCTACGCCGAGTTCCAGAAGCCGCCCTACAGCAGCGCGGAGATCAGCCCGGTCGTCCGCTACATGAGCCTGGTCTACGCGATGCCGTCGCGCGCCGGGGCGCCATGGAAGTCGTTCTCGGAGATGATCGCGTATGCCAAGGCGAACCCGAACAAGGTCAGGTGGGGCCGCACGGTCGGCCTCGGCCATCCGCTGCACCTCGTCTCCTACTCGCTGATGAAGAAAGCCGGCATCCAGGTGATCGAGGTGCCGTTCAAGGGCGCTGCCGACGCGATCACGGCGCTGCTCGGCGGCCATATCGACGTGGCGTTCGGCGTGTCGACGACGGCGATCGCCGGCCATGTGGCGGCCGGGCGGATGATGGCGCTCGCGATCCACAACCCGGCGCGGTTGCCTGAGATGCCAGACGTCCCGACCTTCAAGGAGCAGGGCATCGATCCTGGAGTGCCGCCGGTCTACAACACGTTCTTCGTGCCGAAGGGCACGCCGCCGGCGGCAGTGAAGGTCCTGCACGACGCGGTCAAGAAGGCGATCGAGACGCCGGCCTTGAAGGAGTTCGCCGCAAAGAACGGCATCCTCCTCTATTACGGGTCGGAGGCGGACGTCGCTCAGGAGCTGAAGCAGGATCGCGAGGTCTCGTCGGCGCTGGTCGCGCAGATCCTCAAGGAACCGAAGAAGGAATAAGCCCCGCAGGGGTGCGCAGTGCGCGCCGGCGAGGTCGTTCCTGCCCTGGCGTGGACCGCGATCGGCGGCGCGATCTGCTGGGGCGCCGCCGGCCTCGGCCTGGGCAGCGCCCGCCAGCCGGGGCCGGGCCTTTTCCCGTTCGTGCTCGGTGCCGGCATCGTGCTCCTCGCGACCTGGCACGCCGTTGCCAATCTCGTCGCAGCACCGGCGGAGGCGCCGCCGGACCGGCATGCCAATCTGGGCCAGGTCGCGATGGTCGTCGGCCTGCTATGCTTCTTCGCGATCGCGATCGAGCCGGCCGGGTTCGTCGCCTGCGCATTCGTGTTCTTCTCCGCGATGTTCCGCGTCCTCAGCCGGCGCGGCTGGCCGTTCGCGGTGATCGCTTCGGCGCTCGCGACGGGATCGATTTACCTCCTGTTCGACGTCTGGCTGCGGGTCAACCTGCCGCGCGGATCCTGGGGGCTCTAGACGATGGACGCGCTCGCCCCGCTCTTGCACGGGTTCGGCGTCGCGCTCCAGCCGATGAACCTTCTGTACTGCTTCCTCGGCGTTCTCGGCGGAACCCTGGTCGGCGTTCTGCCCGGCCTCGGGCCTCAGTCCGCCATCGTCCTTCTGCTCCCGGCGGCGGTGTACCTCGACCCGGTGTCGGCGATCATCATGCTCGCCGGCGTCTACTACGGCTCGATGTACGGCGGGTCGACGACGTCGATCCTCGTCAACATCCCCGGCGAGGGCGCCTCCGTCGTCACCTGCATCGACGGCTACCAGATGGCGCTGCGGGGCAGGGCAGGGCCTGCGCTCGGCATCGCGGCGTTCGGCTCCTTCATCGCCGGCACCTTCGGGATCGTCCTGCTGACCTTCGGGGCCGGACCGATCGGCGACTTCGCGTTGCGCTTCGGCCCGCCTGAGTACTTTGCGCTGATGTGCCTTTGCCTCGTCGTGCTGATCAGCCTGACGGGCCTGTCGCTGCGCAAGGGGCTGATCGCGGCGCTCGCCGGGCTTTCGCTCGGCACGGTCGGCATGGACCTGGTGACCGGCCAGCCGCGCTTCGCTTTCGGCGTGCCGACGCTGATGGACGGCGTCGGGCTGATCCCGGTGATCATGGGCCTCTACGGCGTGACGGAGGTGCTGCTGAACGTCGAGGCGGGACTCAAGCACACGCTGGTCGGAGGGAAGATCGGCAACCTGATGCCGAGCGCGCGGGACTGGAAGGATGCCGCGATGCCGATCGCGCGCGGCTCCTTGCTCGGTTCGGCCTGCGGCATCCTGCCCGGCGCCGGCGTGGTGCTCGCCAGCTTCCTGTCCTACGCCGTCGAGCGCAAGGTCTCGCGGCATCCCGAACGGTTCGGCAAGGGCGCGATCGAGGGTGTCGCGGGTCCGGAATCCGCCAACAACGCCGCAGCGCAATGCGGCTTCATCCCGCTGCTCGCGCTCGGCATCCCGTCCAACGTGGCGACGGCGATCCTCCTCGGCGCGTTCATCCTGCTGGGCGTGCAGCCGAGCCCGGTGATGATGATGACGCACCCGGACCTCTTCTGGGGGACCATCGCCAGCATGTACGTGGGCAACGCCATGCTGCTGGTCCTCAACCTTCCGCTGATCGGGCTTTGGGTCCAGGTGCTGCGCGTGCCCTACGCGCTCCTCTTCCCGCTGATCCTGCTGTTCTGCCTGCTCGGGGTCTACGTCGCCGGCCGCAACGTCGCGGAGATCTGGATCATGATCGGTTTCGGCGTGATCGGGTACGTGATGAAGCGGACAGGCTACGAGTTCGCTCCCCTGGTTCTCGCGATGGTGATCGCGCCGATCTTCGAGAACGCGCTGCGACAATCGCTCATCCTGTCGCTCGGGGATCCGACGATCTTCGTGTCGCGGCCGCTGTCCGCGACCCTCCTCGCGCTTGCCGCGACGGTCCTCGTCGCGCAGGTCTTGCCGCGCTTGCGCGCGCTGAAGCCGGCGCTGCGCGAGTGAGCGATCGGCTACGGGGCGCGCGACGGAGCGCTGAAGCGGGAGAGATCGACGAGGACGGCCGTCAGCTCGCCCCGCATGATCAAGCGGCCTTCCTGCGTCGCTTCGAAGCGATGCGTGAAGCGGCGCCCGTCGATCGCCGCGAGGCTGGTGACGCATTCGACCTTGATGCCGGGATAGGCCGGTGCCAGGTGCTCGACCGTCAGGCGGGCGCCGACCATGGCCTCGCCGGGATCAAGATGGCGCTCGACGGCCGCGAAGGCGGTCCGCTCCATGAACAGCACCATGGTCGGCGTGGAGACGACGCCGACCCCGGGATTGCCTTGGGCCCCGGCGGTGTCTGACGCCGTCGGCACCGGTTCGTAGCGGCCGACGGCGCCGAGCTGGATCGGCTTCACGGGCGCGCTCTCGGCGGAGGTTGAGGCGGCATCTGCTTCGCAGGAAGCGGCGGGCGCTTCACGCGCGCGACGTAGTCGCCGGCGAGCGTGGCGAGATAGAGCCACTCGCCGACCGGCACGACATTGCTCGTGCCGTGGATATGGCCGCTCGGGTCGTGCAGGCTCTGGACGGCGCGGCCGGTCTCGTCGATCGCCACGACAAGGCCATAGCGCTCTGGCTGGCTCCACAGGTCGGCCGGCAGGGAAGCGAGCCCGTCCTTCAGCCACGTCTTGCTCTGCAGCCAGTCGACCACGTGGCTGCGCTGGGCGTTCATCGCCACCCAGAACAACCCCGCGCCGTCCGCCGTGATCCCGTCGGGAAATCCGGGGAGGTTGTCCGCGAAGACCTCGATCGTCCCGGCCTTGGGCCCGGCAAGCCAGTACCGCAGGATCCGGTAGAGGAACGTCTCCGCGACAAGGAGGAAGCTCTCGTCCTGCGACAGCGCGACGCCGTTCGGGAAGTACATCGGGTCGACGAGGACGCGCGTCCGGTTGGTGCGCGGGTCGTGGACGAGCAGCCTGCCGTTCGGCCTTGCCTCCAGGAACTCGCGCCGCCAGTCGCCACCGGACTCATGCCCGTACCACCGTCGGCTCGAATCCGTGAAGAAGATCAGCCCGTTCTTCGCGACCTCCAGGTCGTTGCAGGATCGGATAGGCTGGCCTCGCGCCTCCGCCGTCAGCAGGCGGTGGCGCCCGTCAGCATCGATAGCGACCAGGCCGCGCGGGCTGTGGCAGGCGAGGAGGTTGCCCGCCGAATCCCATTTCATCCCCGCCGTCGCGCCGGGCCCGAGATCGGCGAAGACCTCGATCGTCGCACGGCCCATGCCGCGCGGCTCGATGCGGCGCACCTTCCCGTCGGCGACGCTGCTGACATAGATCCTGCCTTTGGCGTCGACCGCCGCGTCTTCCGGCCCGCGCAGCTGCCCCGCGGCGAAGATCTCCGCGCGACCGAGCAACGCGTTGGGCTTGAGCGCGCCCGTCATCGCGGGGGGCGCCGCCGGCACGAAGGGGTCGATGTCGTGCCCGCATGCCGCGACCGCGACGGCGGCGGCCAGGCCCGCGGCTATGCGACGAATCATGTGACGGGGCATGGGCAAGCGACGCCTTCGCAGAGGAGATCCCGCCGGCAACGATTGCATGACGCCGAACGAGCGTCACCCATCCCGTGGGACGCCGTATCGCAAATCCGGCGAATTCCGGCTACCGCTCCTTTCGCAATTGATGCGACGGGGCTGGCTGGTTACCTTCCACATGCCCTGCCGCCGGAGGGAGCGCTTGCTGCCGCCGTGGCGGAGCTGACGAACCGAGGATCCGACGAACCGTCGCGGCTCTGGACCTCGGATGACGCCGCGCTCCGAGATGCGTGCCATGGTCGAACGTCCTTCCGAGCGTCGAGAGCGCCGCTGCTTTCGCTCCATCGATTGTCCAGCGCTGGTCGCCGGGATGGGCCGCACGTTAGGCGGGCCGGCGCCGGGCCTCATCGCCTGAGGGCCTCGTTGGGACGGCATCGGGATCAGGCTCTAGGACATCGGGGAGCGGGTATCGGGGGACGTCGGAGCACCGACGCGAGGGCAATGCTGACGGATTGGAGCTACCGGCTGGTCGATGAGCCGGACGAGATCAACGCGGCCGGATTCATCGACCTGTTCAGGATCTGGGAGGCGCGGCGAGGCGCCGCGGACCAGGCTGCGCTGGCGGACCTGGACGAGCCGGTGCTCGCGGACTGGAGCGGCCGGCTGTTCAGCGTGGACGTCGCGCAGCCCGTGCCGCATTTCAAGAGGATCGGCGCCAATCTGGTCGACCTATTCGGGGCGGATCTCTCAGGGCGCGCGATCGATCAAGAGTCCGTCGGCGTCGGCGCGCGGCGCATGGCCTTCATGTACGCCGAGGTGCGGTCGACGGGGAAAGTGGCGCTGGCCTCGGGCCTGCGCGTCGGCCCCGCGGTCGGTGTCCAGGTCTACTCGGTGATCCACCTGCCGCTGCAGGAGCCCAAGGGCAAGATACGCCTCGTGCTCGGCGGGTTGATCCTCGGCACGGTCGTCGTCGCTGGCGGCTCAGGCTGCTGAACGGTCAGTCCGCCGCGACCATGGGGTTCAGGACGAGCCTCTGGACGCAGCGATCGATCCACAGCGCCGTCAGCTTCTCCTGCAAGCTGTTCTGGCGCAGCCGCGCGTTGAGCTGCGCCCAGTCCACCCTGTCGAGCAGCTGGTCCTGGTTGAAGCAGGAGAACACCACCGTCTCCTCGCCCGTCGCGGGGTCGCGGTGCGGCTGCAGGCAC
>JAEULF010000225.1 GCA_016793965.1 Alphaproteobacteria bacterium
CCGCGTCGCGGCCCTTCTGGCCCATGGCGCGGTAGAGCCCGTCCATCGAGACGAAGGCCAGGCTGTCGGCGCCGATGTACTGCGCCATGCCCTGCACGTCGTAGCGGTGGGCGAGCAGCTTGTCGCGCTCCGGCGTGTCGATGCCGTAGAAGCAGGGGTTGGTCGTCGGCGGGCTGGCGATGCGCATGTGCACCTCCGTCGCCCCGGCCTTGCGCATCATCTCCACGATCTTCTTCGACGTCGTGCCGCGCACGATCGAATCGTCGATCAGGATGACGCGCTTGCCCTGGATCATCGCGCCGTTCGGGCTGTGCTTCAGCTTCACGCCGAGGTGGCGGATATGGTCGGTCGGCTCGATGAAGGTCCGCCCGACATAGTGGTTGCGGATGATGCCGAGCTCGAAGGGGAGCCCGGCCTGCTGCGCGTAGCCGATCGCCGCCGGCACGCCGCTGTCGGGAACCGGGATGACGGCATCGGCCGCGATGCCGGCCTCCTTCGCCAGCTCGGCGCCGATGCGCTTCCTGGCGTCGTAGACGCTCGATCCCTCGACGACGCTGTCGGGGCGCGCGAAGTAGATGTGCTCGAAGATGCAGAAGCGCGACGGGCGCGGCGGGAACGGGCGCATGGAGGTGACGCCCGCCTTGTCGAGCACGACGACCTCGCCCGGCTCGACGTCGCGCACGGCCTCGCCGCCGACGATGTCGAAGGCGCAGGTCTCCGACGCCATCATCCAGGATTCGCCGACCTTGCCCAGCACCAGCGGGCGCACGCCGTGCGGGTCGCGCACGCCGATCACCGCGTCGTCGGCGATGCAGACGAGGGAATAGGCGCCCTCGACCTGGTGCAGCGCATCGACCAGCCGGCCGATCAGGCTGGTGCGGATCGATGTGGCGATCAGGTGGACGATGGTCTCGGTGTCCGTGGTCGATTGGAACAGCGAGCCGCGCTTGACCAAGGCCTGGCGCAGCGCCAGCGCGTTGGTCAGGTTGCCGTTGTGGCCGAGCGCGAAGCCGCCGTACTCCAGGTCGACGAAGAGCGGCTGGACGTTGCGCAGCAGCGTGTCGCCGGTCGTCGAGTAGCGCGTGTGGCCGATCGCGGCATGGCCCTTCAGCGTCTTGATGACGCCTTCGCTGCCGAAGATGTCGCCGACCAGGCCCAAAGCCCGGTGGGCGTGGAACTGCCGGCCGTCGAAGGCGACGATGCCGGCTGCCTCCTGGCCGCGGTGCTGCAGCGCGTGCAGGCCGAGGGCGGCGAGCGCCCCGGCCTCGTCATGGCCGTAGATGCCGAAGACGCCGCATTCCTCGCGCAGCTTGTCGTCGTCGAAGGGGTTCGCCAGGAAGCGCGGCGTCGCGGCGAGATCCGGCGACGCAAGGTCCCCGGAAGCGGCTGCGGCGGCATCGGCGGCGTGGGCGGTCATGGCAGGCACCTGGCATGGCCGGACGGCGCGGCAATCCGCGCCGGAGAGGGGGCGGCTGCGCGCCGGCCGCATGGGAGCCCGAAGGAGTGCCTGGGAATCGGGCACCTGGCGGGTTCCCTGGCGGGGCGATGGCGGGTCAGCGCGCGGTCCCCAGCTTATACCCGGTCGTGCCGGGCGGCGCATCGGGCTTCGCAGCGCCGCCCGCCGCGCCGAGCAGGCGCTCGGCCTCCTTGGCCTGGTCGGCGGTCTTGCGGGCCGACTCGGCCTGCGCCTTGATCGCCTGGCTCGTGCGCTTGGGCAGGAGTGCCCGCAGCACCTCGGCCCCCTGCTGCAGCAGCGGCCGGGTTTGCGCGGCACTGGCCCAGTCCGGCCGCTCGCCGGCCGATGCTTCCTCCAGCACCAGCCAGGCGCCGCTGACGGCCGCTGCGCCGAGCACCAGGCCGAGCACCAGGCCGAGCGCCCTGTTGGCCGAGCCCAGCCGCGAGTCGCGCACCAGCTCGGAGAGCAGGTTCGAGACGACGAGCAGGATCACCAGGCTGACCACGAACAGGCCGAGCGCCGTCGCCACGTCCGCCACCAGCGGCACGCCGATGAGCTGGCGGACATGCGGCGAGGCCAGGTGGAAGCCGTAGAGCGTGACGATGCCGGCGCCGACCCATGCGCCGATCAGCAGCACCATCTTGGTGAAGCCCGTCGCCATCGCCACGGCGCCGGCGAGGCCGACCACGCCGATCACCGCATAGTCGAGGGCGTTGAAGGCGGCGATGTCCATGGGCGCTCCCGGCAGCGGCGTTGCGGGCGCGGGATAGCACAGGGCGGAGCGGGGGGAAATGGGGCGAGCGGGCAGGGCGGCGATGCAGGGCGGCGATGCAGGGCGGCGATGCGGGGCTGGCGCAGTCGCCACGCCGGACGATTCAGCGCAGGAAGATCAGGGCGGTGCCGCCGGCCGCCAGCGCGGCACCGGCCCAGGCGCGCCAGCTCGGTCGCCGTCCCGTGCGCAGCCAGACCATCGGCAGCACGGCGACGGGCGTCAGCGACGCCAGGGTCGAGACGATCCCGACATTGCCGTCCGCCAGCGCCATCATCAGCAGAGTCATGCCGAGCACCATGCCGAACCCTGACGAGAGCGCCGCCAGAACATAGAATCGGGGGCCTAGCGCCGCTCCCCCCATCCGTCGCCCATAGGGCAGGGCGGCGATGGCGACGAAGGCGAGGGCCGAGAACGCCACCCGCACCGCCATCGCCGCCATCGGGTCGGCCTGGTCCGCCATGGCCGGGCGCGCGGCGACGTGGCCGCCGGCCTGGCCGAGCGCCGCGACCCGGCCGAACGCCAGCCCGACGAGCGTCGCCTTGCGCGCGGCGGTTCCCGCGGGGCTGTCGACGGATTCGTCCGCGGCGGCGGGTAGGCCGTCCGAGCGCTCGGGCCCGCCGAACAGCACGACCAGCGCCACGCCGGCGAAGACCAGGAGGATGCCGCCCGCCTGGCGCGGCGCCAGCGACTCGCCGAGCAGCAGGTAGCCGAGCAGCGCCGCCATCGGCGCGCTGAGCGCGAAGACCAGCATGGCGCGCCGCGCCCCGAGCCGCAGCACCGAGGCGGTGAAGGCCGGGTCGGCGACGACGATGCCGAGCAGGCCGGAGAGCGCGAAGGCGCCGAGATGCCAGGGGGCGAGGCTCGGCCAGGCGCCGATCGCCGTGGCGATGGCGAGCGTCAGCGCCGCGCCGAACAGCATCTTCCAGCGCGAGAAGGCGAGGATGTCGCCGTGCCGCCCGATCTCGGCCGCCAGCATGCTGCTGAAGGCCGTGCAGATCGCCGTGCCCAGCGCCAGGACCTCGGGAGGGAGCATGGGCGTCGATCGCCTTCGCAGAACCGCTGGTGCCTCGTGGCCCCGCCGTTCCCGGCAGTCGCACGCTGCGGCCGAGCATAAGCGCGAACCGCGGCGATGTTGAGTCCGGCCGGCCGGTCGTGCGTCCTGTCCCGGCAGCACGGCGCCCGGGGGCGATCGGCGCTGCCGTGGCAGGCGAGAGAGGGGCTGCATGGCATTCGCGATCAAGGCCGAGGTCCGCGACGCGCGCGCGCGGCGCTTCGCTTTCGCGGCGCAGAAGACGATGTACGGCGGCAAGCGGATCGCCGCGGGCGACACGGTCTATCTGTTCGCGAGCGAGACCGAGGGCGGCCCAGGCCTCGTCGCCCGCGGCATCGTCGTGTCCGCGGCGGCGGTCGCGCGCCAGCCCGGCATCGCCCGGCAGACGCCGCGCGTCAGCGTCACCGTCAGGCGCACCGCCCTCGCCAAGCGGCCGCTCGGGCGCAGCGCGCTCAAGAAGTTCGCCGACTGGCAGGACGGCCGACCGGGCACCGAGCTGAACTTCAAGCTCTACCGCCAGGCGATGAACAAGATCGCCGGCCTCTCGGACGAGGCGGCGGCGTTCCTGAATACGTTCTTCTAGCGTGGCTCTGGCCGCTCAATCCGGGCTTCCTTATTCCGGCACGCCGAAGTGCCCGACCGGCTCGACCAAGTGTACGACCTGCTCCAACTGTTCTCTCACCGCGAGCGTTCCCCCCACATCCATTGATTGCCACATGCGTCAGGGTCGATGACTCGCGCCTTGGACATCAGGCGGTCTCGGATCCATGATGCGTCAGACATGTGGGATGGACGCTGAGGCAATGCCTACCTTGCATCGGTCCGCAGGCAGCATTGGCACCGGAGCGCTCGCCATTATCGGTTGCGCCGTCGGCGTGGCCATTGGCGCCATCGCCTTCCCAGCGCGATCGCATCAGATTCCGGCCGACCAGTTCGAACGAGCGACAACGATCCCACGGATGAGTACCGAGGCGACGTCGCCGGCGGGGCCACAGGCGAAATCGCCACTGACGCTCGACGACGCAGTCAGCGTCATTCTCGGAGTGAATCGCGACCAGGCGAACTGGGAGGAAGTTCGCTCCGCGTGGGCGGTGCTCGCTGATCGATCGATAGCTCACGCGTTGCGCCGCGATTCGCTTCGGCGTTTGGCCGAGGCGGCTACGACTGACGATGATGAGAGAAGCAGGACGATTCTCCTCGCGTATCGATCGTTGCGAGATATAGCGACAGGCGAGGAGGGCCTCGCGTACGCGGCCTTGCTGGCTCGGCGGATCGCCATGATGCGATCTGATGAGGCGTTCGCGCTGGCACTGTGGATGCTGTGGGAGCCGGGCATCGAAGTCTCTCGGTCCGACGACCTTGCGCCGGTGCGGGAGCGAGCAATGCGGGTCGCGTCAGTTGGTGCGGGCAGTTCGAGGATCTACAGCCTACAATTCATGGCACGTCAGAGAGGTGAGAGCCATACAGCGGCCCATGTCGCTGAGTTGGCTTTGCGAGCTTACCGAGAGGTCGGCGTTGGTCTTCAGGGCGACGTCGCCGATATCCTCGCGTTGATCGTGCACGGGGAATGCGATGCAGGGACGCTGCGCTGCACATCGGCCGGGCAGCTCGTCGCCGATGCAATGGACGAGCCTAGGTACTTGCCTTTTCGCACGCGTCCCCTCCGAAACTGGCCAGCGCAAGCTCGAGCCGTTGCGCGCAGCATCGGTCTAGATTTGGCAGAGAGTGAGGCTGCCGCCGTTTCGCTTCACCATGTTATCGCGAGAGGGCGCGCCAACCTGCCAGCGGCGAAGGTGACAGGATACTTCGTACCTCTGCCTGACGGACGCTTGCGCGAAGTCGACTGCGGGGGAACGCAAGAGCGGGATGGCTTCCAGGACGTCATTTTTCTCGGCCGTAGCAAAGCGCAAGGCTATCTCCTGTTCCTTTGCACGAAGCGACGCGTCCACTCCGAGCTTTGGTATCCGGAGCGCATCGCAGCGGTAGACGATGGGACGGGGCGCAACTACGTTGTCGATCTTGAGACGAAGGTCGAAGATCTAGAGAAAAAAATCCATCCGGATATCGGATTCGCGATAAAATTTCCAAATTACATTCGTCGGAAGAAGGGAATTTTGGATCTTGTGGCTGAAAACGGAACAATACTGACTGTGAGAGACTCCGTGTATCATAAGGAAGAGAATCCAGATTGCGTAGTAGTCTCGGAAAGTCTTGAGAAATTCAAAAATTTTGAATTGGATTGCGTCGCCAGGACTGACGGGGCTGTATCGCCAGACGCCTACTCTAAAATTTATGCTCACGCTTATCGCGCAATCTTCGATGTATCAGGTGGCTCGGCATATGTGAGACGAGGGAGAATTCAAGATTACATGAGGTTCGTACACATGGAGAATGCTATCTATGCCGTGGAATTGTATGTTGCGACAAGTGCGCTAGGAACAATTATCGTACAAGAAAATGGATACATGTTGGTCATCAAAAAATGGGATGGCCTAACAGAATTTAAAACCGGCAAATTCCACGAAGCAAGGATAAAAGAAGATACTTTGGTGCCAGTACGGACGCTCTCTGATTTTTTCTTGCAGGGCGTAGCAACTTTTGTCGTCATCGTCTCTGGGGCAGGCGGCGTCGAATCACGCAAATGCTACACCTTCAATGTTAAGCTGACTGCCGTCGATGAGGCACGATGTGAACGACCGCAGAAATAATGCGGCTATGAATCCTACTCTCATTTGCCGATGGCATTCGTCGAGTGTTTCAGGTTTGCATCTGCATCGCTGAATAGCGGTGAGCGTTGATCGACCGATCCTCACGGTTCAGCATTCACATTGCTCAGGCAGCTCCGCCAACCCGCCGGACTCTTCCGCATCGCGGCGAACGTCTTCTCCCAGCGAGCCATGCGCCCCTCCCTCAATCCGGGATCCCGAAGCGCCCGACCAGCTCGACCAGATGCGCGATCTCCTCCAGGCGGAAGCCGTCGGCCGACGGCGCAGCCTTCCCCGCCTTGGCCTCGCGCCTTCGCGCCGGCATCAGCGCCGCGGCGAAGCCGAGCTTCTGCGCCTCCTTGACGCGCGCCTCCATCTGGCCGACGGCGCGCACCTCGCCCGACAGGCCGATCTCGCCGAACACCACCGTGTCGGCCGGCATGGCGCGGTCGGTGAAG
>JAEULF010000112.1 GCA_016793965.1 Alphaproteobacteria bacterium
TTGCCCGGCGGCCAGGGCCTTGGTGAGCGTCGGCGCGGCCGTCGGCTCGACTCCGACGATCTTGACCCGGCCCGCGTACCACGAGGCGATGCCGCCGATCAGCCCGCCGCCGCCGACGGCGACGAGCAGCGTCTCGATGTCCGGCGCTTGCGCCTCCAGCTCCATGCCGAGCGTGCCCTGGCCGAGCAGCGTCTCGGCCTGATCGTAGGCGTGGACCGAGAGGGCGCCGGAGCGCGCGATCCAATCCTCGCAGGCGGCCAGCGCGTCGGCGTAGCGCTCGCCCGTGATCACCAGCTCCGCGCCGGTGCTGCCGATCTGCGCTTTCTTGGCCGGCGAGGCCACGGTCGGCACGAAGATCTTGGCCGGGATGCCGAGCTTGCGCGCGGCGAAGGCGACGGCCGCGCCGTGATTGCCGCCCGACGCGGCGGCGACGCCGGCTGGCGGCACCTTGCGGCTGAGCAGGCTCGCGAAGGCGCCGCGCGCCTTGAACGAGCCGGCATGCTGCAGCAGCTCCAGCTTGAGCGTCAGCGCGCCGCACTCCAGGCCGAAATCGCGCGGGTCGATCGCCATGACCGGCGTCCGGCGGATATGCGGGCGGATCAGCCGCTCGGTGGCGACGATGGCGTCGCGGTCGATGGCGGTCGCTGGTGCTGCCGTCTGCATGCTCGGGCCTCGGTCGGCGGTGATGGCGCGTCGCGCGATCGCGACGCTCTTGCGCTTAGCCGAGCGACCGCGCCGTGTCGAGGAAGCGCGCGATCAGCGCCGGGTCCTTCCGGCCCGGCGTGCTCTCGACGCCCGACGACACGTCCACCGCGCGAGCGCCGGTCGCGGCGACGGCGCGCGCCATGTTGTCAGGCGACAGCCCGCCGGAGAGCATCCAGGGGATCGGCCAGGACCGTCCCGCAAGCAGCGGCCAGTCGAAGGCGAGGCCATTGCCGCCCGGCAGGGCGTTCGGCAGCGAGGCCGGCGCCTTGGCGTCGAACAGCAGGCGATCGGCGACCTTGAGGAAGCGGGCGGCATCTTCGAGATCGGCTGCCTCGGCGACGGCGATCGCCTTCATCACCGGCAGGCCGGTGCGCGCCTTGATGGCGGCAATGCGGTCGGGCGGCTCCTTCCCATGCGCCTGGATCATGCCGAGGTGGGCGCGCGACCGCACGGCGTCGATCAGCGCGTCGTCGGCATCGACGACCAGGCCGACGGCCGTGACATGCGGCGGCAGGCGGGCGGCGAGGGACGCGGCCTGGTCCGGGGTCACGTTGCGCGGGCTGCGCGGGTAGAACACGAATCCGACCATGGCGGCACCGCCGGCGACGGCGGCGGCGACGGCATCGGGCGTCGAGACGCCGCAGATCTTCACGGCAACGGGCATGGGCGATCCTGGATTGTCCCGTCTCCCACCCCAGCCATCCCCGCGCAGGCAGGGATTCGCTGTTGGGCCGGACGCTGGCGCGGCAGGCGGCGGCTCGGTCGGCGCCCCACGGGCGTCAGGTCGAGCGCGCGGCATCATGGACTCCCGCCCCTGAGCAAAGTCGAAGGGCGCAGGAATGACAAGAGGAAATGGCGCGCGCAGCGCCGCCTCGGCGTTCAGCCCGCCTTGCCCTTCGGCGCCAGGCCGTCGAAGAAGCGCATGATCTCGGTGTTGTCGGCGGCGCCGAGGCCTGCGGCGGCGAGGAGGCGGTGGACGTCCGTGGCGATCGAGGCGAGCGGCGTCGCCGCCTTGGTCTCGCGCGCCACCTGGGCGATCGTCTCGAGATCCTTCAGCAGGATGTCGATGCGGCCCTGCACGGCGTAGTCGCGCTTCGCCAGCTTCGGCATGAACTCCTGCAGCAGGCGCGAATCGGCCCGCCCGCCCTGGATCGCCTCGGGGATGCGCGCGGCGTCGACGCCCGCGCGCTCGGCGAAGTTGGTCGCCTCGGCGAGGACCAGGAAGCCGACGCCGATCAGGATCTGGTTGACCAGCTTCGTCGTCTGCCCGGCGCCCGACGGGCCCATCAGCGTGAAGCGGCCGGCATAGCTCATCACGATCGGCCTGACGCGCTCGAAGGCCGCGGCGTCGCCGCCGGCCATCACAGCGAGCGTCTTGTTCCTGACGCCGGGAATGCCGCCGGAGACCGGCGCGTCGATCCAGTCGCCGCCCGTCTCGTCCTTGAAGCGCTGGGCGAGGCGGCGCGTGACGTCGGGCGCGATCGAGGAATGGTCGACGATGGTCAGGCCGCGCTTCTTCGCCGACGCGATGCCGTCCGGGCCGAACACCACGGCCTCGACCGCGGCGCCGTCGGTGACGCAGAGGAAGACGACGTCGCTCGCGGCGCCGAGCGCGCGCCCCGAGCCGGCCGCGGTGGCGCCGCGCTGCAGGGCCGGCGCGAGCTTGGCCGGCGTGCGGCCCCAGACCTGCAACGGGTAGCCGGCCTCGCGCAGCTTGAGCGCGATCGGCGTGCCCATCAGGCCGAGGCCGACGAAGCCGAGCGGGGTGCGGGCATCGGCCATCGCCGTCATCCCCCCTCTCCGACCAGGGTGAACGGCGCCCAGAACAGCGGGTGGGCGTAGGTGAAGGCGGTGCGGCCCTGGGCATCTGTCTGGCCCGGCCCGTCCATCAGCGCCAGCATCGACTGCCGCAGCGCCTCGGCGCGGCCGATGCCCGGGTCGGCGGCCTGCTTGGCGAACAGCGCCGTGGTCAGGTCCTTGGCCGAGGCCGAGTGCACGGACCAGTTGGTCAGCAGCAGCGCCCGGGCGCCGGCATGGAAGAAGGCGCGGCCGAGTCCGGAGGCGACCTCCGCCCCGGCGTCGGTGCCGGAGGCGGTGTTGCACGCCGAGAGCACGGCCCAGTCGGCGTCGAGCTTCAAGCCGAGGATCTCCTCCATGGTGAGGAACCCGTCGCCGCCCTCGGCGGCCCCTGCGACGCCCGGCGCCGTCATGGCGAGGGCGGGCTGGGCGAGGCCGTCGACGTCGCCGGGCACCAATCCATGCGTGGCGAAGGCGACGACGCGATAGCGCGTGAGGTCGGTGCTCTTGACGCGTCCCTCCGTCGCGTCCTTGCCGAGGACGAGGTCGCGCGCGGGGTCGGCACGCAGCGCGCCGGCGATCGACTGCAGCTCCTCCGCCGTGTCGGGCAGCCGCACCAGGTCGGCGATGCTGGCTGCCGTGTCGCCGCTGCGCTTCGGTGCCGCGCGCCGGCGCAGCATGCCGCGCGACGGACCGGCCTCGGCGATCTCGAGCTGCAGCAGCGCTTGCGCCGGCTGGGCCTGCGCCGACGCGAAGATCGGGTCGCCGAAGCCGATGAAGGGGAGCCTGCGGTCGGCGCCGCGGGCGCTGGAGCCGGTCCGGCGCAGCGCCGGCAGCGCGTTGGCCGAGGGGAGCGCCGCCACGGCATGCGCGCGTGCCAGCCACGCGACGGAGCGGTAGCCGGAGAAGAGCGGCTGCGCCGCCGCATCGACGCGCGCCG
The DNA here is from genome assembly GCA_016793965.1 of Alphaproteobacteria bacterium. Lineage (GTDB taxonomy): Bacteria > Pseudomonadota > Alphaproteobacteria > JAEULF01 > JAEULF01 > JAEULF01. The sequence goes on from JAEULF010000112.1 coordinate 3,443, forward strand.
GCGCCGTCACCAGGAGGCCGAGCGGCAGGTGGCCGAGCGCGCCCTGCGGCACGATCATCAGCGTGCGCGCCTGGCCCCAGCCGGCCTTGAGCGGCTCGAGCAGCCGCTTGTAGAGGTCGTGCGCGGCATCGACGTCGAAAGCCGGGATCTCGCCGAGCGTGCGCGCGACCGGCTCCAGCGCGCTGCGCAGCTTGGCGACGGCGGTCTCCACCGACGTCTCGGTCAGGGCGAGCTTGGCGAAGACCGGGGCACCGCCATGCGGCACGGCCCAGCCGTAGCCGCCGTCGCGCGTGAAATGGAAGGCCACGAGCGCCTCGCCGGGCCTGAGGCTGCGCTGCACGATGCCGAGCGTCGCCGGCTGCGGGTTGACCAGCTCGGCATAGGCCGGGAAGCGCCGGCCGATCTCGTCGAGCAGCGCGCGGCGGGCACCCTGCAGGTCGGCGATCTGGCGGCGCAGCGCCTCGATGGCGCCGCCGTCCTGCTCGCCGGAGGGCAGGGTGGCGATCTGGCCCATGAGGCCCGCGAGCTGAGCGATGCGCTGGGCCGCGTCCTGCTCGCGCCGGGCCAGGTCGGCCAGCGCAGGGTCGGCGCCCGTCGCCCAGCGCGCGGCGCCGGCGGCGAGCGACTGCGCCACGACGCCGCCGCGCGCGGCGTCGGCCATGCGGAACGCCTCCGCTGCGGCGTCGAGATTGCGTGCGCGCTCGTCGGGCGTGCCGCGCACGGCGGCCAGCACGTCGATGTAGCGGTCGAGGATGTAGTGCCGGCGCATCTCCGTGAGCGCCAGGCTGCTGCCCTCGGCGCCGCTGCGCAGCGACGCCGCGAGCAGGATCGGGATCGCCTTGGCGAAGCGGTCGAGCGCCGTCGCGGTCTGCCCGAGAGCGGCATCGGCCGCCGCCATGACTCCGAGCGCTTCCGCGGTGTCGTAGTGCTGCTCGCCAAGGACCTGCGTGCGCGCCTGCACGACCCGGCTGATCATGGTCCAGGCGTCCGCCGCCTTGCCCGTGCGCAGCTGCGCGATGGCATGGTCAGGGTTGGCATAGAAGCCGCGGCCGATGCCTGCGTCGCGGCCGGCCGCCGCGCCGATCGCGGCGAAGGTCGCGAGCGCGCCGGCGTCGTCGCCGAGCGCGACCTTGGCCTGGGCGAGACGCAGGCGCGCGGCCGCACGGAAGGTATTGGTCTCGGCGACGCCGGCGCGGTCCATGGCCTCGACCGAGCGCTGGCTCACCGACTGCGCGTCGCGGAAGCGGCCCTGCTCGGCCAGCGAGAGGGATAGCGCGTTGACGGCGACGCTCGCCTGGCCGTGATGCAGGCCGACCTTGCCTTGCAGCGCCGCCACGGCCTTGCGCGCCTCGGCCTCGGCCTCGGCGAGGCGGCCCTGCTGCACGAGCGTCATGGCCAGCCAGCCGCGCATCACGTCCGTGAAATAGGGCGGCGCGAAGCGCGTCCGCGCGAAGCTGTCCGTGGCGTTCCTGTACTCCTGCTCGGCCTCCTGCAGCCGGCCAGCCCGCAGCGCCAGGGCGGCGGTCGACCAGGCGACGCCCGCCTCCCAGCCCGGGCGTCGCATCGCCACCTCCGGCCCGCGCCAGCTCGCCGACTCGCGCAGCGTCGCGCGCGCCTTGGCGAGACTCTCCTCGGCCTCTTTGAACCGGCCCATGCCGCTCACCGTGCGAGCGATCACGGCATGCGCGCTGATATAGGCGCCGCCCATGAAGTCCGGCGCGGCGATCTGAGTCACCTCGCGTGCGATCTGGACCGTTCGGGCCATGGAGCCGACCGCCGAGTGCACGCCCATGGTCTCCGTGCGGACGTTGATCCGGGTGGCCCGGCCGACGTTCGGCATGTCGCTCAGCGCGACGGCCTTTTCCGCGTCGGCAATGGCCTGGGCCGCGCGCCCGGCCTGCGCCGACAGCGCGGCGCGCTGGGCGTAGTAGCTGGCCTGCTGCGGCAGCGTCGAGTCTGCCGACGGCCCGCCCGCCATCTGCGCGAGCTTCGCCTCGGCGGCCGCGCCGCCGACATCGGCGTCGAAGAGCGCGCCGGCGTCGCCGTCCTCGCGCTGGCGCTGCTGCTGCTGCCCTGCGGCGCCGCGCTGCTGCTGGATGCCCGTGGTGATCTGCTTGGCCTCGTCGAGCGAGACCGTGCGCTTGCCCTCGGACTGGCAGCCGGCGAGAGCGATGAAAGAGGCCGAAGCGAGAAGTGCCAGGCGTGCGCAACCGAACGTCATGTCGCGATCCTCCAATGGGGAGCGCTGCCCGCAGCGGGCGCGCTTCTTCATGATTGTCGATGTGCCGGGATTGTCCGCCCGCGGCGGTGCCGCCGTCAACGCCCCGGCTTGGCGCCTCCAGGCGTGGCGCGTCAGGGCGTGGCGCGTCCGGGCGCGAGGCTCTCGGCGATGGCGCGGGCGGCGGCGGCGGGGTCGGGCGCGCCGGTGATCGGGCGGCCGATGACGAGGTAGCTGGCGCCCGCCGCGATCGCCTGGTCCGGCGCCATGACGCGCTTCTGGTCGTCGCCGCCGTTGCTGCCGGCCGGCCGGATGCCCGGCACGACGAGGTCGAAGCCGGCGCCGCAGGCGGCGCGCAGCGCGGCGGTCTCGTGCGGGCTGCAGACCGCGCCGTCGCAGCCTGCGGCGCGCGCCATGAGGGCGAGGCGCTCGACCTGCGCGCGCGCTGGGCCGATCTGGCCGATGCGCGCGAGGTCGTCCTCGGCCAGGCTGGTCAGCACCGTGACGGCGAGCAGCTTGGGCGGTCGCGGCGCGGCGCGCGCGGCGTCCGCCGCGGCGCGCAGCATGGCCGGCCCGCCGCTGGCATGCAGCGTGAGGTAGCGCGCGCCGACGGCCAGCGCGCTGCGCACGGCGCCGGCGACGGTGTTCGGGATGTCATGCAGCTTCAGGTCGAGGAACAGCGGCACGCCCTGCGCGACGCGGCGCACGGCGTCCGGCCCGTTGGCGACGAAGAACTCCAGACCGAGCTTGATGCCGGCGACATGCGGCGCAACGGCTGCGGCGAGGCGCGCCGCCCTGGCGGCATCGGGCGTGTCGATGGCGACGAAGACGGGGGCGACGAAGACGGGGGCGGCGACGACAGGGGCGGCGACGCCGGGCGCGACGACGCCGGGCGTGCCGGTCGTCACGCGGGCCCGCTCTCGCTCTTGCGCTTGAGCGCGAGCTCGCCGAAGGATTCCAGCCTTGCCGCGGTGTTGCGCGTGGCGTTCGGGTCGATCGCCGGCTCGTCCGGCTCCATCGTGCTGATCGGCGCGTCGCCGTCGGTCAGCATCTTCTTGGTGCCGCCGGCGCGCTCGACCACGGTGTCGAGCTCGATCTGCGTGCACAGGCCGAGGGTGACGGGGTGGCGCGCGCGGATGTTCTGCGAGTTCCAGTGCGTGCGCTCGCGCACCGCCGCGATGGTCGGCTTGGTCGTGCCGATCAGCTTGCAGATCACAGCCTCGGACAGCTCGGGATGGTTGCGCAGCAGCCAGGCCACGGCGTCCGGCTTGTCGCCGCGCTTGTTGATCGGCGTGTAGCGCGGGCCCTTCGAGCGCGGCGCCGGCAGCGGCAGGTCGGTCGAGACCATCTGCAGCCGCGCCGTCGGGTCCCCCTGGCAGCGCTCGATCTCCGCCCAGGTGAGCTGGCCGCCGAGGATCGGGTCGAGCCCCTGCATGCCCGGGTTGACCTCGCCGTCGGCGATGCCCTGCACCTCGAGCTCGTGCAGCCCGCAGAAGGCCGCGACCTGCTCGAAGGTCAGCGTCGTCTGCTCGATCAGCCATACGGCCGTCGCCTTCGGCATCAGAGGCCGGTCCATGGTGCCGCTCCTTGTCCCTTAGAAACTTGAAGGGCGCCGCGGACGACCGCGGCGCCTAGTCTTTGGAGCGCAATGTAGTGCATCGGACCGGCCGGGCCAATGGCTTTGGGCCGGAATTCCGGTGGCGAAGGGGGCGGAGCGTCGCTGGTCCATCCTTCGACTCGCGCTTCGGCGCGGCTCAGGATGAGGTCTGCGCTCCCCCTCATCCTGAGCCGCCCGTAGAGCGGGCAAGTCGAAGGATGGGCCAGCGACCGACCGGATCGACCGGGTCAGACCGCCAGCATGATCTTGCCGACATGGGCGCTGGATTCCATCAGCCGGTGCGCCTCGGCCGCCTCAGCGAGGGGAAAGGTCTTGTGGATCACGGGCTTGACCGTGCCGGCCGCGAGCAGCGGCCAGACCTTCTCCGCGAGCGCGCGCGCGATGGCGCCCTTGAAGGCGACGGAGCGCGGGCGCAGCGTCGAGCCGGTGATGGTCAGCCGCTTCAGCATCACCGGCAGCAGGTTGATCTCGCCCTTCGATCCCTGCAGGAAGGCGATCTGGACGAGGCGGCCGTCGGGCGCCAGCGCCTGCAGGTTGCGCTGGGTGTAGCTGCCGCCGACCATGTCGAGGATCAGCTCGACGCCGTCCTTCGTCTCGCGCGCCACCACGGCGACGAAGTCCTCGCTCCGGTAGTCGATGGCGACGTCGGCGCCGAGGTCGCGGCAGGCCTGCGCCTTGGCGGCCGAGCCGGCGGTGGCGAAGACCCTGGCGCCGAAGGCCTTGGCGAGCTGGATGGCGGTGGTGCCGATGCCCGACGTGCCGCCATGCACGAGGAAGCGCTCGCCCGGCTTGAGCCCGCCGCGGTCGAAGACGTTGGACCAGACGGTGAAGAACGTTTCCGGCAGGGCCGCCGCGCGCAGCGCGTCGAAGCCGGCCGGGTAGGGCAGGCATTGCGGCACCGGTGCCGTGCAGTACGGCGCATAGCCGCCGCCCGCCACCAGCGCCGTCACCGCGCGCCCGACCCAGTCCGCGCCGACGTCGGGCCCGGCCGCGACGACCGTGCCGGCGATCTCCAGCCCCGGGATGTCCGTGGTGCCCGGCGGCGGCGCGTAGTTGCCCTGGCGCTGCACCACGTCGGGCCGGTTGACGCCCGCCGCCGCGACCTTGACCAGCACCTCGCCCGCACCGGGCTGCGGCACCGGCCGCTCGGCCGGGCGCAGCACCTCCGGCCCGCCGGGCTTGGCGATCTCGACGGCGGTCATGGTCGCGGGGAGGGAGGGCATGGGCGGGGCCTCGGCGGGGCTGCGGCGAAGGGTGGGGACAGTGCCAGCGGCGGCAGGATTGCGCCGCCGGCCCGCCCGTTTAAGCTGGGCCCGCTGCCGGTGCAACTGGCAGGGCATTGGGGCGGGGCAACAGGCGGAGCGGAGGCCGGACATGCTGCGCGACGATGACGACCTGCCGCGCCCGAAGAAGTCGCTCCTGGCGCCGCCGCCGCTGCTGGACGTCAGCATCGCCGACCTGCAAGCCTACGTCGCCGACCTCAGGGCCGAGATCGCCCGCGCCGAGGCCGAGATCAAGCGCAAGGAAGCGCAGAAGGGCGCCGCGGCGACGCTGTTCAAGTTCTGAGGGGGAGGGCAATGACACCGGCGGCGCACGTTCAGCAGCGGGGATTTAAGTGTCGCGGCCCCGAAACCGGCCGTCCCCGAAACCGGCGGCCTTGGGATCAGCTGACTACTCACAGGATGCTGTGCGGGACAACCGAGTTCAGGAGACGGACATGTGCATCCCGGAAGATTTCGCTCCGACCGCCCTGACCATATCGTTTGGCGTGCATTTTATTGTTTGTAATTTGGTATTCTTTCTGCTTGTTGTGCCCAGGATTGCAGGAATGATGTCACAGGAAAGATCGGAACGTCCATTCAAGAAAGATGTCGAACGTGCTGTGTATCGCGTCACACGAAAAAATTTTCGCGAATCATATAGTGCAGCAATGGTATTTGTTCTGATTGCGATTTGGTGTTTGTTTGGATTTCTGTTTGTGACTGTTCCAGTCTATGTTTATTTGGATGCGATAGTATATGTCATATGTTAGATCTTCTGATGTTGACGCGTTATAAATTAATGGCAATTTTCTGTGGTTCAGTCTTTTGTTTTTGACGAATTTTCCTGTGAAATACGAATTTTTGTATGATATTTTTCTGAACTTGGATGGGAGTCTACCATGTGTCCTCCTGTTAATGTAATTATATTTCTATTTGTTTCAATTTTCTTTATTCAATATTTCTGCATTTTTTCGTGGATAATTCCAAGATACATAAAGAAGCGCCACATTAAGGTTGGATATACAAATAGAGACCTAACATTTTTTCGAATGGTGTTCCTGACGTTTCGACATTATCCGTTTGGCGTATTCACCTTTAAGGGGTGGGTATATTTCCAGTTTATTGGATTGTTGGTTTTGTTTTCTCTTTTCTTCTCTCTATTTATTGCGATTGCAACAATTATTGGTGTTTTTTGTTGAAGTTAGTTTGGCTGATTTCTGGGAAATTGATGGCATTGATTGCATTGATTGCGGGGGCATCATACTTATCTGCCGGTACTACGAGGGCAACATACCGACCTCCCGACCTCACGCCCTCGCTCGCGCGGCGGCCGGGGCCGGCGCGCCCTCCGCAGGCGCCGGCCGCGGCTTCAGGCGGAACAGGTCGAGCATGGCGTCGCTCCAGCCGCCGATCTCGGTCAGCCATTCCTGCGCCATGCTCATCTGCGTCGGCGGCGCCAGCTCCAGCGACGCCTCGCTCTCGCCGGCCTCGACCGTGACCACGGGGTGCAGGGTGCGCGCCAGCGCCTGCATCGGCAGGTTCTCGGTCAGGTAATGGATGTGCAGCCGGCGCAGCCAGCGATTGCGGGCGGCGAGCACGACGACCTTGGTGAGCGCGGCGCCGATGCCCTGGCGCCTGGCCGCGCGGTCCACCGTCACCGCCAGCTCGCCGTCGCGCCGCCAATCCGCGCGCGCCACGCCGGCGTCCCAGGCGAGCATGCCGAGGCCGAGCAGCACGCCCGCCTGCACATGCCCGAACAGCAGCGCGTGCGGCCAGGGCAGCGCGCGGCAGTGCGCGCGCACGGCGTCGTCCTTGAGCGGGAAGCCGAAGCGCAGGCGCCGGTCCTCGGGCGCGAGCCGCAGCAGATGCGCCTCGATCAGCGGCAAGTCCGCCGGCGACAGGATGCGGATCTGGATCATCGGGGTTGTCCCCTCCGCCTTCTTGCGGCGCGCCGGACCGGTCGAGATCGGGCGCCGGGAGTCCGGGCCGTGAGTCCGGGCATCGCCGCCTCTGCTGCAATGCAACATAGACCTGTTTACCATGGCAAGCGCTGGCGGGTGGTTCAAGAGACTTTGGGCACAATGCGTTGCAATGGACCGGAGATTGCGGCAATGCCGGAGTTGACGACCGGATGTTGCGCTGCAATGAGACGCGCTCGGGCGGCGTGCGGCCGGGCGTGGACCCGATGATTCCCGGCAGTGTAGCGTCCGCGCCGGGACGGATCGGACGGGAGCGGCGCGCGCAGCGGCGGCAGCCGACGGGTTGCTGCCGAGGGGCGGCGGGCAATGGGCATCGGGCCATGAGCGTCGGGCCATGAGCATTTGGGGCAAGGTAGTCGGCGGCGCCGCGGGCCTGGCGCTCGGCGGCCCGCTCGGCGCCTTCAGCGGCGCCGTGTTCGGCCCTGCCTTCGACGAGCGCCGCGAGCAGGGCGGCGCGCCGGCCGATCCGCTGCGCGACGTCGCCTTCACGGCCGACTGCATCGTGCTCAGCGCCAAGCTCGCCAAGTCGGACGGCGAGGTGACGCCGCCGGAGGTCCTGGCCTTCCGCGAGCGCTTCCACGCCGCGCCCGAGGAGCTGGCGAGCGTCGCCCGGCTGTTCGACCAGGCACGCCGCGCGGCGCACGGCTACGAGCCCTATGCGCGCCAGATCGGCAAGCTGCTGCACGACCGCCCGGACGTGATGGAGAAGCTGCTCGGCGCGCTCTTCCACATCGCGCGCGCCGACGGCGCGGTGACGGCGGAGGAGCTCGTCTACCTGGAGACCGTCGCCGCCCTGTTCGGTTTCGGCCCGACCGAGTTCGCCCGCATCCGCGCGACCTATGGCGGCGCGGCGCTCGCGGCCGGCGACCCCTACGCGGTGCTCGGCGCGGCGCGCGCCATGGCGACGGACGAGATCAAGGCGCTCTGGCGCAAGAGCATCGCGGAGAACCATCCCGACCGGCTGACGGCGCAGGGCCTGCCGCCGGAGTTCTTGGCGCTGGCGACGGAGAAGGCGGCGCGGCTCAACGAGGCCTGGGACCGCATCAAGCGCGAGCGCGGGGCGGCGTAGGCGGGATCCGTCGCTGCGTCCAACCCCCTCGCGTCGCGCCGCCGGCTGGGGTAAGCACTCGGCCCGCGGCGATCCTTCGCGCCGCCCCTCAGCCGAGCTCGCGATGCCGCCCACCGACGAACAAGCGAGGCCTGCCGGTCCGGCGCTCGTGGCGCTGCGCGGCGTCGCGGCGACCTTCGGCGGCCGGCCGATCTTCACCGGCATCGACATCGCCGTGGCGCGGGGCGAGCGCGCGGGGCTGGTCGGGCGCAACGGCACCGGCAAGTCGACCCTGCTGAAGATGCTGGCCGGCCTGGCGCAGCCCGACGCGGGCGAGCGCTTCGTGCAGCCGGGTGCGCGCATCGCCTACCTGCCGCAGGAGCCGGACATGCCGGCGGCCGATTCGGTCGGGCACTACGTCGCTGAATCGCTGCCGGAGGGGCCGGGCGGTCCGGGCGGAGAGGACGACTGGCGGGTGCGCCGCCTGGTCGATGCGGTCGGCCTGACGCCCGACCAGGCGATCGGCAGCTTGAGCGGCGGCGGGCGGCGGCGGGCGGCGATCGCGCGGGCGCTGGCGGCCGAGCCGGACATCCTGCTGCTCGACGAGCCGACCAATCATCTCGACCTGCCGACCATCGCCTGGCTGGAGGGCGAGATGCAGGGCTTCGTCGGCGGCCTCGTGCTGATCAGCCACGACCGCGCCTTCCTGACCGCGCTCACCCGGCGCACCTACTGGCTCGACCGCGGCCGGCTGCACGTCACCGACCGCGGCTTCGGCGCCTTCGACGCCTGGGCCGAGGAGCTGGCGCAGGAGGAGGCGAAGGAGGTCGCCCGGCGCGAGATCCGCATCGCCGAGGAGCAGCGCTACATGGAGCGCGGCGTCACCGCGCGCCGTACCCGCAACATGCTGCGCGTGCGCCGGCTCGACGCGCTGCGCGCGGCCAAGCGCGAGGCGCTGGCGGCCCCCGGCCGCGTCAAGGCGACCATCGCCGAGGCCGAGCGCGGCGGCCGCATCGCCATCGAGGCCGACGGCATCGCGAAGTCCTACGGCGAGCGCCAGGTCGTGCGCGGCTTCTCGACCCGCATCCAGCGCGGCGACCGCATCGGCATCGTCGGGCCGAACGGCGCCGGCAAGACGACGCTGCTCAAGATGCTGACGGGCGAGCTGGCGCCCGACGCCGGCACCGTCACGCTCGGCGCCGGCGTCGCGATCGCGGTGTTCGACCAGGCGCGCGCGGCGCTGCCCCTCGACGAGACGCCCCGCCGCTTCCTCGCCGAGGGCGCGGACACGGTCCGCGTCGGCGACGCATCGCGCCACGTCATGTCCTACCTGCGCGACTTCCTGTTCGAGGACCGCCAGGGCATGGCGCCGATCCGGGCGCTCTCGGGCGGCGAGCGCAACCGCCTGCTGCTGGCCAAGCTGTTCGCCAAGCCGTCGAACCTCCTGGTGCTCGACGAGCCGACCAACGATCTGGACATGGACACGCTCGACCTGCTGGAGGAGCTGCTCGACGCCTATGCCGGCACCATCCTGCTGGTCAGCCACGATCGCGACTTCCTCGACCGCGTCGCCACCAGCGTGATCGTGGTCGGCGGCGGCGGCATGATCGAGGAGCATGCCGGCGGCTTCTCCGAGGCGGCCGAGGCCTCGGCGGCGCTCGCCTTCGCGCGGCCCGGCGCGCGAAAGGCGGAGCGCAAGGCGACGGACCGGCCGGCAGCGCCTGCCGCGAAAGCGCGCAAGCTGACCTATGGCGAGCAGAAGGAGCTCGACGGCCTGCCTAAGCGCATGCAGGGGCTCGAGCGCGAGATCGCGGCGCTGGAGGCGCGGCTCGCCGACGCCGATCTCTACAAGCGCGAGCCGACGGCATTCGCCGCCGCGACGGCGCGCCACGGCGCCGCGCGCGGCGAGCTCGCCGCGGCGGAGGAGCGCTGGCTCGAGCTGGAGGAGAAGCGCGAATCCCTGGCGCGCGCGGGGTAGGGCTGCGGGAAGCGCCGTTGCGCCACGCTGAAGCGCGCCTTAAGCAAAATGGAATTGATCCGCCACACCGGCAGAAGCGACGGCAGCGGCCTGCATTCGGTGCCGAGGCACTTCGCCGCCATCTGCACTTGTCATCCCCGCGAAGGCGGGGATCCACGTTAGAGCGAGGCGCCGTTGATGCAAGGCGGCTTGGCAATGGTGACGCGCGACCTCTTCGTCCCGTGCGTCGGCACGGTGGATCCCCGCTTTCGCGGGGATGACAGGTGAGGGGCGAAGTATCGATTGCTCCGCTATCCGTCGGTTGGGCGGCGAGACTCTAAGCCTAGTGGAGCACGGGGGTGCCATGCGGCTCGTCGAGCTCGGCATGCTGCTGCTGATCATGGTCATCTGGGGCTTCAACTTCCCCCTGGTGAAGCTCGGCGTCGGCGAGATCCCGCCGATCCTGCTGATGGCCATCCGCTTCGGCATCGTGGCGCTGGTGATGGTGCCGTTCGTCGCCGTGCCGCGCGCGCAGCTGCGCGGCCTCATGGTGGTCTCCTTCGTGCTCGGCAGCCTGCACTTCCCGACCATGTTCACGGGCCTGAAGTACCTGGATTCCGCCACGGTGGCGATCGTCTCGCAGGTGCAGGTGCCGTTCTCGGCTCTGCTCGCCTGGTTCTTCTTCGGCGACGTCATGAGCCCGGCGCGCTGGCTCGGCCTCGGCGTCGCGATCGCCGGCGTGGTCCTGATCGCCGGCGAGCCGAAGCTGGCGGGCAGCTTCGCCGACGGCATCGGGCCGATCCTGCTCGTCGTCGCGGGCGCCTTCACCTGGGCCTTCACGATCGTGCTGGTGAAGCGCATCGGCCAGTTCGACGGCTTGCAGCTCAATGCCTGGACGGCGGCCTTCGTGGCGCCGCAGCTCTTCCTGTCGTCGGCGCTGCTGGAGACCGGCCAGGTCGCGGCGCTGCAGGCGGCGACGTGGCGGACCGCGCTCGCCATCGGCTTCACCGCGGTGTTCGTCTCGATCGTCAGCCATACGCTCTGGTACCGCCTGGTGCAGCGCCATCCGGTCAATACCGTGATGCCGTTCACGCTGCTGGCGCCGGTGTTCGGCGTCCTGGCCGGCATCGTCATGCTCGGCGAGACGCTGACCTGGCAGGGCGCGGTCGGCAGCGCGCTCACCCTTGCCGGGGTGGCGGCCATCGTGCTCCGCAAGGCGCCGGCGCCCAGCGCGCCGCCGCCGGCGTCGCCCGGCAAGGCGGCCTGAGGCGATGGCCATGCGCCCCGTCGACCTGCTGGTCATGGTCTTCGTCATGCTCCTCTGGGGCTTCAATTTCGGCTTCGCGAAATGGGGCCTGCAGGAGATCCCGCCGATCTTGCTGATGGCCATGCGCTTCGCCCTGACCGGGCTGATGCTGGTGCCGTTCGTGCCCCTGCCGCGCGGGCGCTGGCTCGCCATACTCGGCGTTTCCGTGACGCTGGGGTGCCTGCATTTCCCGCTGATGTTCACGGGGCTGCGCGATCTCGACACCGCGACCACCTCGATCGCCGCGCAGCTCCAGGTGCCGTTCTCGGCGATCCTGGCCTGGCTGGCGTTCAGGGACCGGCTGCGCTGGCGCCGGCTCTGCGGCATGGCGCTCGCCTTCGGCGGCGTCGTCGTGATCGCCGGCGAGCCGCGCGTCGCCGGCGGCCTCGGCTCGCTCCTGATGATCGTCGGCGCCGCCTTCTTCTGGGCGCTCTCGACCGTCCAGATCAAGCGCATCGGCGACATCGACGGGCTGCAGCTCGCCGGCTGGATGTCGCTGCTGGCGGCGCCCCAGCTCCTCGCCATCTCGCTGGTGCTGGAGACCGGGCACGTCGCCGCCGTCGCGGAGGCGGGCTGGCGCACCGCCGTCTCGCTTGCCTACATGACGGTCGTGATCACGGCGCTGAGCTACAAGCTCTGGTACAAGCTGCTGCAGCGCTACGCGGTCAACCAGGTCATGCCGTTCACCCTGTTGGTTCCCGTCTTCGGCATCGTCTCCGGCATCGCCATGCTCGGCGAGAGCCTGTCCTGGACCCAGGTCGCCGGCAGCGCGATCGTGCTGGCCGGGGTCGCCATCATCGTCATCCGCAAGCCGGAGGTGCTGGAGCCGCGGGCCTCCGGCAGCGGCAGCTGAGCGGCGCGATGCCCTGCGCGCGCCCGCATGCCGTCGCCTGCCCGTCGCCGAACCACGGACCGCGGCGCCGCGATGCGCGCGTCGAGCTCCTGGTGCTGCACTACACGGGCATGCGCTCGGGGGCGGAGGCCGTGGCGCGGCTGCGCGACCCGGCAGCCGAAGTCAGCGCGCATTACGTCGTCGAGGAGGACGGCACGATCCTGGCGCTGGTGCCGGAGGCGCGCCGCGCCTGGCATGCCGGCGTGTCGTCCTGGCAGGGACGCGGCGACGTCAACGGCCGCTCGATCGGCATCGAGATCGTCAACCCTGGCCATGACTGGGGCTATCGTCCGTTCCCGGCGGCGCAGGTGAGGGCGGTGATCGCTCTCGGCGGCGCCATCGTCGCGCGCTGGCGCATCCCCCCGGCCGGCGTCCTCGGCCATTCGGACGTGGCGCCTCTGCGCAAGGTTGACCCCGGCGAGCTCTTCCCGTGGAAGCGGCTGGCGCGCGCGAGGATCGGGGTCTGGCCGCGCGCGCGGCGCTGCAAAGGGACGGTCTCGCCCGCGGTCGCGCGCCGCCTGCTCCGTGCGATCGGCTATGGTGACCTCGGCGTGCTGGTAGCGCCTGCCGATCCGCCGCTGCGCGCCGTCCTGCGCGCCTTTCAGAGGCACTGGCGGCCGCGTCGCATCGACGGGATCCTCGACGGCGGCACGTGGGCGATGCTGCTGGCCGTCAGCGCAGGATCAGGAGAGGGCGGCCTTACGCGTGCCCGACCTCGCTCGACAGCATTTCCGGGGCGAAGCCGAGCTTGGCGATGGCGCGCTCCCATTTGCGGTCGAGGTCGCGGTCGAACAGCAGCGCCTCGTCGGCCGGCGCGTGCAGCCAGCCGTTCTGCGTGATCTCGCTGTCGAGCTGGCCCGGACCCCAGCCGGCGTATCCCAGCGCCAGCAACGAGCGCCTGGGGCCCTGGCCGCTGGCGATCGAGCGCAGGATGTCGATGGTCGCGGTCAGCGCGATGCCGTCGGCGACGGACAGGCTGCCGTCGCGCAGGTAGTCCGCCGAGTGCAGCACGAAGCCGCGGCCGGTCTCGACCGGGCCGCCGAAATGCACGCGGATCTGCTCCGTCGGGCTCTTCGATTCGATGCTGAGCTGCTGCAGCAGCTCCGGGAAGGTCAGCGACGGCACGAGCTTGTTGAGCACCAGGCCCATCGCGCCCTCGGCGCTGTGCGCGCACATGTAGATCACGGTGCGCGCGAAGCGCTGGTCGGGCATCTGCGGCATGGCGATCAGCAGCTTTCCCGTGAGGTAGCTGCCGTCGGCGCCGGTCGCTGCCGGCTTTCCCGCGCTCTTGGGGGCGCCGCTCGCGCCGCCGTCGCCGCGAGAGGCCGCCGGGGACTTCGTCGGGTTCTTCGTCGTCTGGCCCATGGCTTCCTCGTCCACTGACCTCGCCCGGTCGCGCGCGACCGCCCGTGCCCTTCGATCCCCCAAGCGCCGCGTCCCTGTTCATGACCGGTCAGGGTTGCGCGCCCACGGCATTGTGACAGGCGCGGGCGCAAGGCCCAAGCATATATAGTGCCATGGAAGCCTCCCTGCGACGGGGGGGCCGGGCGCTCGCGCCTCGGGTCTCTGGGAGCACGCTGGCATGGGATCGTGGCGCCTTGCGGGCGGCATGATGGCGATCGCGGCGCTGGCTTGGGCCGTGCCGGCGCGCGGCGCCGAGCCGCACGCCTCGGACTGGGTGGAGCACGAGCACAGCGCGGTGCGGCTGATCGCCGGGGCTGCCGCCCCCGCGGCGGACGGCGGGCTCGACCTCGGCTTGCATTTCCGCCTGCCCGAGGGCTGGCACGTCTATTTCCGCATGCCCGGCGATGCCGGCATGCCGCCGCGCCTCGCCTGGACGGGATCCGCCAACATCGCCGACGCGTCGCTGCTCTTCCCGGCGCCCAAGCGCCTCGTCGTGTCCGGCATCTCGAACATCGTGTACGAGGGCGAGGTCGTCTACCCGATCCGCGCGCGGGCCGCCGATCCGCGGGCCGAGACCCGCATCGCTCTCCGGGTCGACTACCTGGTCTGCGCCGACATCTGCGTGCCGGGCGAGGCCGATCTGGCCTTGGCGCTGGACGGCGCCGGCGGCCCGGCGGCGACGGCGCATGCGCCGCTGCTCCAGCGCTTCCGCGCGCTCGTTCCCGGCGACGGGACGGCGCACGGCCTCGCGATCGAGCGCATCGCGTTCGCCGAGGCGCCGACGCCGGATGCGGCGGCCGTCCTGATCGTCGGCCTGCGCGCGCAAGCGCCGCTGCAGGCGCCCGACGTGTTCGTGGAGGCGCCCGACGGCCTGAGCTTCGCCCCGCCGGAGGTGACGTTCTCGCCCGACCGGCGGACCGCCTTGCTGCGCTCCGCGGCCAGCTCGGCGACCGGCGGGACCAACGAGCTCCTGCGCAAGGCGGCGCTGCGCCTGACCCTGGTCGACGGGTCGCGCAGCTTGGAGACGCAGGTGGCGGCTGGCGCCTTGCCGTCCTTGCCGCCGGAGCGTGCGCAAGCGCCTGCGCAGGCGGCCGAGGGCGGTGCGTCGCCGGGCGCTTGGCTCGCCGCGATCCTTGCCGCCCTCCTCGGCGGCTTGATCCTCAACCTCATGCCCTGCGTCCTGCCGGTCCTCGCCCTTAAGCTGCTGGCCGTGGTTGCCCAGGGCGGCCGGGCGCAAGGTGCTGCGCGGCAAAGCTTCCTGGCGACGGCTGCGGGCATCGTCGCTTCGTTCCTGGCCCTGGCTGTCCTGCTCATCGGTCTGCAGGGGGCCGGCCATGCGGTCGGCTGGGGCATCCAGTTCCAGGAGCCGCTGTTCCTGGCGGCCCTCGTGCTGCTGCTCACGCTTTTTGCCGCGAACTTGTTCGGGCTGCTGGAGATCCATCTGCCGAGCGGCTTGGCGTCGCGGCTTGCCGGGACAGGCCAGGGCGGCGGGGGAGGGGGGGGCCTTGCCGGCGATTTCGCGTCCGGCGCTTTCGCCACCCTGCTGGCGACGCCGTGCTCCGCGCCGTTCGTCGGCACGGCGATCGGCTTCGCGCTCGCCGGAGGGCCCGCGGAGATCCTGGCGATCTTCCTGGCGCTCGGCCTCGGCCTGGCGCTGCCCTTCCTGCTGGTCGCGGCCTTCCCCGGCCTGGCGACGCGGCTGCCGCGGCCGGGGGCGTGGATGCTGCGGCTGCGCCATGTCCTCGGCATCGCCTTGCTGGTGACGGCGGGATGGCTGGTCACGGTCGTCCGCGCGCAAGCCGGCCTGCCCGCTGCGATGGGGCTGACCGGCGGCATGATCCTGACGGTCGTCGCGCTCGCCTGGCGCACCGGCGCGGCGCGCCCTGCCTGGCGACAGGCCGCGACTGCGGCGGCGGCGGCGCTGGCCGTCGCGGGCCTCGCCGCTCCGGCGCTCCTGGCGCAGCCCCAGTCGGCCGCGGCGATCGCCGCCGGCAAGGTGCGGTGGCAGCGCTTCGACGTCGCGGCGGTGGACGGCCTGGTGCGTTCGGGCAAGACCGTGCTGGTCGATGTGACGGCCGATTGGTGCCTCACGTGCAAGGTGAACAAGGCGGCCGTGCTCGACCGGCCGGAGCTGGGCGCGCAGCTCGACGCTGCAGGCGTGGTCGCGCTGCAGGCGGACTGGACCCGGCCGGACCCGGCCATCGCGGCCTATCTGAAGAGCTTCGGGCGCTTCGGCATCCCGTTCAACGTGGTCTACGGCCCGCGCGCGCCGCGGGGCATCGTCCTGCCCGAGCTGCTGACCGCCGGCGCGGTCGGCGAGGCGATCGCCGCCGCGTCTCCGGCCGCGGCTCCGACCGCTCCCGGCGGCCGGCCGGCCGCCGCTGGCGGCAGCGAGCCCGCCGGCGGGCCAAGGTCGGGCCAAGGTCGGGCCAAGGGCGGGCCCGGCGGCCGATCGCTCTCTCGGGAACAGTCGATTAACCGTTACCGGCTACTCTCTTGCCCGGTCGTGGGAGTCGGACCCGGCTGCCGGTGGGTGCGCGCGCGCGGAAAAGCTGCAGCGCCGGATCGGACGTCGGGGGCTCGCCTTGGCCGCGGTCGAG
Organism: Alphaproteobacteria bacterium; assembly: GCA_016793965.1. GTDB lineage: Bacteria > Pseudomonadota > Alphaproteobacteria > JAEULF01 > JAEULF01 > JAEULF01. Next base: position 19,727 of record JAEULF010000112.1, read on the forward strand.
CGATGGACTATGTCTTGCCCTGCGGCGTCTCGCCGCACAGTCGAACGATCGGCCGACAGGAAAGGATGCGACACATGACCATCAAGGTCGGGGACAAGATGCCCTCGGGCAAGATGAAGCGGAAGGACGCGAACGGCGTCCAGGACGTTTCGACCGACGAGCTCTTCAAGGGCAAGACCGTGGTGCTGTTCTCCGTGCCGGGGGCGTTCACGCCCACCTGCTCGGCCAAGCACCTGCCGGGATTCCTCAGCAATTTGGACGCCATCAAGAAGAAGGGCGTCGATACCGTCGCCTGCATGGCGGTGAACGATGCCTTCGTGATGGAAGCGTGGGGCAAGGACCAGAAGGTGGGCGACAAGGTGATGATGCTCGCCGACGGCAGCGGCGACTACACCAAGGCGCTCGGCCTGACCATGGACGCCTCCGGCTTCGGCATGGGGCAGCGCGGCAAGCGCTTCGCCGTCGTCGTCAAGGACGGGACGGTCAAGCACCTGGCGGTCGAGGAGCCGGGCAAGTTCGAGGTGAGCAGCGCCGAGGCGGTGCTCGCGAAGCTCTGATGGCGATGGTCTGATGGCGCGGTCGGTCGGTCACTTCATGGCGTGCGGCGGTCGGTCGGTGTTGCGGCCGGCCGCGCGCGCAGGCGTGGCCGGCCGCCTCTCCCTTTGCCCGGCCGCGCCGGGCACGAGCGGCGCGGGACCAACGGGTCGCAGGGGGCATGAATGAGCGCGACCGACGACGCAGCCGACGCCCTCTCCGACGACGCCCCCGAGGCGGCGCCGAAGAAGAGATCGCCGCTGCTGGCGATCCTGATCTTCCTGCTGGTCCTGATCGTCGCCGGCGGCGGCGGGGCGTACTGGTTCGGCTTCCTCGACAGCGTCGCGCCGAAGATCGGCATCGCGCCGCGCAAGGCGCTCCCGCCAGACGTCGACACCGTCGTCGACGTGCCGCTGATGATCTTCACGCTGCTCGAGCAGCGCGGCCGGCGCTACCAGATGTCGATCAAGCTCGAGATGGTGATGCGCAACGATCGAGACGCCGGCTACGCCAAGGCGCACATGCCGCGCATCAAGGACACGCTGAACATCTACTTGCGCGAGCTGCGGCTGGACGACCTGCGCGACCGCGGCGGGCTCTCGCGCCTG
>JAEULF010000249.1 GCA_016793965.1 Alphaproteobacteria bacterium
TCGCCTGGTTCAGGATCAGCGCGCTCTGCTCGGGCTGCAGCTTCGCTTCCGGCGCCGGGGCGCCCTTGGCCTCCAGGAGCCGCTCGTAGGCATCGGCCGCGGGACCCCAATCCTGCTTGGCGCGGAAGATGTCGGCGCGCAGGATCTCGGCGTCCTCGCTCGGATCGGCCGCGATCAGCTGCACCGCCTCGTCGTGCTTGCCCGCCTGGAGCAGGGCCTGCGCCCGGTACCGGTCGCGCTCGGCGCGCACGTCGTTGCCCATGCCGTCGGCGACGCTCTTGTCGAGCGCCTCGATCGCCTCGGCCGGCTTGCCGTCGAGCAGCCGCAGCCTGGCGAGGCGCGCGCCGACCTGGGCCTTCTCCGGTCCCTTGAGACGGTGCTTGATCTGGTGCTCCAGCAGCGTCGCCGCCGAGCCGAGCAGGTCGATCTTCTCCAGTCGCTCGACCTGCTTCGTGATCATCCGGTCGCCCTCGGGCTTGTCCGGGATCAGGTCGCGGAACTCGTCGAGCAGCGCGATCGAGGTCAGCGGCGGCAGCTTCTCCGCCTTGTCGTTGAGGAACAGCTCCTCGAAGGCCTTCTCCAGCGTCTCCTGGGCGGCGGTGCCGCCCGGCGTGCCGCCGAAGTAGCGCACCGCGCGCTGCAGCGTCTTGAAGCCGTTGCGGTAGTCGTCCTTCTGCAGGTAGAGCTCGCCGAGCCGCTGCAGCACCGCCAGCTCGAAACCGTCGCCGCGCCAAGCGAAGCGCAGCCGCTCCAGCCGCGCGATGGCGTCGTCGATCAGGTTCTCCTCGGTCTCGACCGCCGGCATGCCGGGAACCGGCCCCGCCGGCGCCGCGGTGCCGGGGCGAGAGGCGGAGGGCAGCGGCGGCGGCTCGAGCGCCTTCTGCTGCTGCTTCAGCTTCATGTTCGCGAGCTTGACGCGCGAGAGGTCGAGCTCGGCGCGCGAGCGCGCGAGCAGGTCGCGGCCCTCGGCGACGCGCTCCAGCAGCGCGATTCCCTGGTCGGCGTCGCCGAGCTCGAGGGTCGCGCGCGCCGACAGGTAGTCGACCGCGGCGGCCTGGCTCTCCGACGGGTTGTCGCCGGCCATGGCGTCGAGGTAGAGCGCGATGACCTGCTTCTCCTTGACGCTGATCGAGGCCTCGGCGCCGTAGCGGCGCAGCACGAAGCGCACCGGCCGGACGTAGTCGTCGATCCAGTCGGCGGTGTCGCGCAGCAGCTTGTTCGCGTCCTGGAAGTTGCCCTTCGCCGCTGCGAGCGCGCCGCGCCAGAGATCTGCCTCGGACTCGCCGTCGAGGGCGTTGATCAGCAGGTCCTTCTCGGCGACGTCGAGACGGCCGATCAGCACTGCCGAGGCCCCGCGCATCGCGACGAACACGCGGTCGTTGAGGTAGCTCGGGTCTCCGGTCTCCTTGTCGGTGATGGCGGAGATCACCGAGAGCGCTTCGAGGCCGAGGCCGTGCGCGAAGTAGAACTGCGCCAGCGCGAGGCGGTCGCGGTTGAGCTGGCGCATCGCCGACTGGACGTTGCCGCCGCGCTTGGCTTGCTCGACGCGCAGCCCAGCCTGTCCGATCGCGTCGAGCAGCGTGCTGCGCACGTCGGCGTACTGCGGCTCCTCGCCGCGGCGCCACTGCACCAGAGGGAAGATGCGCGGCAGGTCGCGCTTGCGGGCCTCGACGCCGGCCGAGCCCGTCGTGCCCGACGTCATGTCGCGGCTCTTCAGGCCTTGCGGCGACTGGATCATGATGCCGCTGCCCGACGCGATGTCCATGGTGCGCGCGAAGACGTCGGGCTTCTTGGGCGCGATGACGATGCCCTGCGCCGAGGGCAGCACGCGGAACTCCTCGGTCGCCATCTCCTCAGCTGTGCCGAAGCGCATGGCCTGCACCGGGGCGACATAGATGCGGTCGCCCTGGCTCGGGTCGTTCACCTGGATCGCGGCTCCGGCGGCGTCGGCGGGGATGAAGAACCGGCTGCCCGTCCGCTCGGTCTGCAGCTCCGGCCTGGCCGTGCGCCGCAACGGCTCTGCTTTGTCGGCGAGACGGATCATCCAGGTCGTGTTCTCGCGATCGACCGTCGGCACCAGGCCCGGCTTGAGGAGGAAGCGCAGGACCGAGCCGCGGCCCTCGAGCTTCTCGGGATTGCCGACGACCCCCTTGCCCCGAGCCTCGACGGCGGTGAAGTCGAAGTTCGCCTGCTCGTCGAACACGGTCCACAGGTGGTCGCCGCGCTTGAACACGGCAACCGGCACCGGATAGGGCCAGGAGAAGGTGAGCGTCGCGCCGTCCTTGCCCGGGAACAGGTTGACCGGGACCGGCTGCCCCTGCACGGGACGGTTCTCGCGCACCATCGGCGGGACCGTGCCGAGATCGAGTCCTTGCAACGCGCCTGCGGTCGGCGCAGCCGGCACGCTGGCGCCGGTCACGCCGGGAACCGTGACGGGGGCCGAGGAGGCGGCCGTGGTCCCGGAGACGACGCGCGGCTGCGCCGGCGTGGGCGCCTCGGGCGGGCGGCCGACCGGCGCCGGGCGCGCGTCGGGCGGCGGCGAGATCATCTGCTTTGCTTGCGGCGACAGGCGGTCGAGGCCGGGCACGGTCTCCGGCGTCGCTTGCGTGACCTGGCCCGGGCGCGCCGGAGCCACCGGAGCCACGGCCGCTGTCGCGGCGGTGGTCGGGGCCGCTGCCGGGGCCGTTGCCGGGGCCGTCGCCGACGGAGTTGCTGGGCGCGCGGCAGCGGGCGCGGCAGGAGCCGCCGGCGTCACCGGCGGCACCGGGCCTTGCGCGGCGGGGCGCGCGCTGCTGCCGGAGCCGTCGTCGAAGATGTCCACGACGATCTTGTTGCCGCTGCGGAAGTGCCGGATCCGCGTGTCGCCGCGCACCTTCAGGTCGACCGCGACGCCGAGATTCGTCGTGCGGACGTCCAGGCCCTGCACGGAGGGCGGTAGGCCGGCATCGGGCGTGATCTTGCCGGGTTGGGTGAAGGACAGCGTGACGGTGTCGCCGCTGCGGCTGGCATCGTAGTCGGTCCGCTCGGGCCATTCGAACACCATGCGGACGTAGCCCTGGTGCTGACCGCTGCGCACCGCGACGGTCGGGCCCGTCCCGTTCGCCGCGACGCGCGCGGGAGCGGCGGCAGCGGTCCGCGCGGTGGCGACCGGGCGGAGCGGCGCCGGCGGCAGGTCGGTGGCTGCGTCAGCGGCATTGGCCGGCAGGGCATTGGCCGGCAGGGCAGAAGCGGGCAGCGGCGCTGCCGTCGGGGCAGCAGCCGCGGGCGCCTGCGCGTCGCGCATTGCCGGGCGCTGGGCCGCCGGGCGCTCGGGCGCGACCAGGTCGACGATGACCTTGTTGGCGCCGGACTTGAAGCTGCGGACCTCGAACTGCCCGCGCAGCGGGAATCGGACGGCGCGGCCGTCCGGCGAGACCGTGCCGCCGGAGACGTAGCCGTCAAGGCGCGCGAGCGTCTCCTGCAGGTCGGTGCCGATGGGTCGGGAGAAGCGGACGACGAGCGCGCCGTTCTCGATCGTGGCCGTGGAATCGATCGACTTCTGCGCCTGGAAGACGAAGCGTCCGTGCGTCGGGTGCGCGCCGCCGCGGGTCTCGACCGGCTCGGCGGCACCGGCGGCGCCGGCGAACGCCGCGGCGGTGAGCCAGGCGCCCAGGGCGGCCGCGCGCGCTGCGCGGAAGGGGAGGGTCATCGACAACATGGCCGTCCTCACGACTTGCCCGCCATGATCCGATCGACGTCGGTCTGGTTCATGGCGTCTTTTGGGTTCTGCGGGCCGTGCAGCATCGCGCGCTCGCCGGTCACGCGGGGCTCGGCGGCGCGGGGCGCCTGCGGGGTCTCGCCGATCGCTGCGAGGATCCCCTCGACCCTGCGATCGATCTCCTTCAGCGCCTTCACGACCTTGGTGATGCGCTGGCCTGTGATGTCCTGGAAGCCGCATGCCGTGAAGATCGTCGTCACCTGCTCCGACACCTTGGCGCCGACCTGCGGCGCCATGCCGGCGCACTCGGCCTCGATCTTCTCGGCGGCGCCGAGGATGTCGTTGGTCGCCGTCTCGGTCGCGCTGACGACGGCGTCGAGCTCGTCCGAGGCAGCCGCGACGTACTGCTGCCTGATCTCCTGCGGGCGCAACGCCGCGATCTCTTGCTTGGCCTTGCGGATGTAGTCGCCCAGGTCGCGGATCTGGGTGACGAGCGCCGAGTCGCCGGCGGCGAGCTGTGAGCCGGCAGCGGTCGTCAGGCTGTCGACCAGGCGCGCGACGTCGGCGCCGGCGAGCGCGGCCCCGCCCTGCAGGCTCGCGATGTAGGAAGCGAGCAGCTGGTCGAGTGCCGACTTTCCTTGCGCCGCGTCTCCTTGCGCCATCCCACTGATCCTCTCGCCGCGAGGGTGCGGCCCGGTGCTCGGCAGTCGAGGCGAAGGCGCGGGCGTGAGCGCGAGACCGCGCTCAGAACGGCCCGATCACCGCCTCCATCTTCATCTTGAGCGTCTCCGCGTTGAACGGCTTCACGATATAGTTGGAGACGCC
>JAEULF010000250.1 GCA_016793965.1 Alphaproteobacteria bacterium
GACCTCGGGCGCGTCCACCTCCGCGATCGTGCGGGTCAGCTCGTCCCAGTCCGCGTGGTCGGAGATGACCAGAGGCAGCTCGACGCCGCCCTGCTTCGCGCGCTGCTTGACCCGCATCCAGCCCGATGCCACGGCGACCAGGGGGTCGGGCAACCGACGCGACCATCGGTCGGCGACGGCACCCGGCGGCGCCAGGACGATGGCGCCCTTCAGCGCCGCGTTCTCCCGCGCCCGCTCGCCGCCGACCGGCAGCAGACGGCCAGGATCGACGCCGTGCGCCCGATAGAGGTCGAACATCGGGGCAAGCGCGCCATGCACGTGGAGCGGCCGATCGTAGCCGGCGGCGCGCAGCAGGGCGGCCACGCGCTGCGCCTTGCCGAGCGCATAGACGCCCACAAGGATGCAGCGGTCCGGAAAGATGCGCGCGGCCTGCAGGAGCTTGTCGATCTCCGCTCCGTCCGGCGGGTGACGGAAGACCGGCAGCCCGAAAGTTGCTTCGGTCACGAAGACGTCGCAGGCGATCGGCTCGAACGCGCGGCAGGTCGGGTCGGGCCGCCGCTTGTAGTCGCCCGACACGACGACGCGACGGCCGCCGTGCTCGATCACCGCCTGGGCGCTGCCGAGGATGTGGCCGGCAGGCGCGAAGCGCAGGCGAACGTCTCCGATCGTCACCGCGTCGCCGTAGTCGAGAGCGCGGGCTTCCTGCGCCGCCGCGGCCCCGAACCGCGCCGCCATCACGGCCAGCGTCTCCCGGGTGGCGACGACGACGCCGTTGCCCGGCCGCGCGTGATCGGAATGGCCATGCGTCACGACGGCCAGGGGCACCGGGCGCACGGGGTCCACGACGAAACCGCCGGGCAGGCACGAGAGCCCTTCGGCGGTCGGCCTAAGCCAGGTCTCCGGGTGCGGTCCGGTCATGCGGGCGGGCTGCTCCCTGCGGCGTCTCTGCCAAACCTGCCGAATCTGCCGAATCTAAAGCACCAGGACGCCGCCGGCATGTATTCTCTGCGCATGGTCGGCGTCATCATCGACCAGCGCCTGATCGAGGAATCGGAGGAGCTCGGCGACCTGCGGCTCTGCCGGGCCTTGCTGCGCGACGATGCGGACTTCGACTGGATCGTGCTCGTGCCGCGCCGGGTCGGCTTGCGCCACCTTCTCGACCTGCCGCGGACCGACCGGGCGGTGCTGATGGACGAGATCGCCGCAGCGTTCGAGGCGTTGCGCGACGCGGCAAAGCCGGAGCGGATCGCCGTCGAGATCGCGGGCGGCCCGACGTCGCTGCTGCATGTGAGCATCGTCGGTTGCCGCCATGGCGGCCCGGATCTGAGGCGTGCCGCTTGGGACGGCGTCCCTCGCCGCCCGCTGCCGCGGGACGAGCTGCGCTCGCGCGGCCGGCGCCTGCGCGCGCTCCTGGGCCTGCCGCGGCTCTAACGGACGCGCTAAGCTCGCGACCGCGCTGGCCCTGCGGATGGCGGTTCTCGACGAATGCTGCAGCAGACCCCCGAAGCCGAGATCGTCGAGCGCGGCGATGCCGCGGACGATGATCGCATGTACTGCGCGGCATGCGGCGTCGTCGTCACGCGCCAGCGCTGGGCGATCGCCATGGCCGGCCGGCACGACCACGTCTTCGTGAACCCCAGCGGCTTCGCCTTCGAGATCGGCTGCTTCAGGGAAGCGCCGGGAAGCTTCGCGATCGGCCCGGCGACGAGCGAAGCGACGTGGTTCCCCAGCTACGCCTGGCAGGTTGCGGTCTGCCTCGGATGCGACATCCAGCTCGGCTGGCGCTACGCCGGCGGCGCCATGCCGGCCATTTTCTTCGGCTTGATCCGGCGGCGCATCGCCGCTGCGCCGCCCGCCCGGCCCCTGGCGCCTCCAGCCTAGATGGTGGCATGGACTGAAGCATTTGCCCGGGCTTGTCTGTAGGATAAGGGCGGTCGAACGGCACGGGACAGGCGACAGGCTATGGCTTCGACGCGAACGGAACGAACCCTGCGCATCGGGAGCGGATGCGTGATCGCGGCCTTCGTCCTGCCGCACGTCGCCAACCATGCGCTCGGCCTTGCGTCGCTCGACGTCATGACGAGCGTCTCGTTCGCCTGGCTTCCGTGGATGCTGAACCCCGTCGGCCTGGCGATCCTCTACGGCGCCTTCGCCGTTCACATCGCGCTCGCCGTCTTTGCGCTGTGGCGTCGCCGGACGCTCAAGATGCCGGTCTGGGAGGCCGCGCAGCTAGCCCTCGGCCTCCTCGTTCCCCTGATCCTGGTCCAGCACGTCATGGGCACGCGCGGCGCGACCCTGTTCGGCGCCAGCGGTGTCGCCTACCCCGGCGTCGTCCTCGGCCTGTGGCTGGACGGCTGGCCTGCGCTGCAGCAAGCGGCATTCCTGGTCGTGGTCTGGGCCCATCTCTGCATCGGGTTTCACTATTGGCTGCGGCTGCGGCCCTGGTACGCGCGCGCCCGCGTGGCCCTGACGATCGCCGCGATCCTGCTGCCGGTGCTCGGGCTCCTCGGCTTCGCCCGCGCGGGATGGGAGGCGGCGCGGAAAGCGGCCGAAGACCCCGCATGGGGCGGCGAGGAGCTGCGCGGCATGCGGCCGGAAGATCCGGCGGCCGAGGCCGCGCGCATGCGGACGACGCTCGGCCTTCTCGGCGGCTATCTCGGCATCCTCGCTCTGGTCCTCGCCGCGCGCGGCCTGCGGCATGCCGGAAAGCGCCGCGCGGCCAGCGTCAAGATCACCTACCCGTCGGGCCGGACCGTGGTGGCTCCCGCCGGCCTGTCGATCCTCGAGATCAGCCGGTTCGGCGGCGTCCCGCACACCTCGGTCTGCGGCGGCCGCGCGCGCTGCACGACATGCCGGATCCGCGTCGCGGACGGCGCGGAGAACCTGCCGCCGGCCAATCACCTGGAGACCGAGGCGTTGCGCCGCGTCAATGCGGAGCCGAACGTCCGCCTGGCCTGCCAGACGCGACCGAGCGGCGCCTGCACCGTGTTCCCCCTGATCCCGCCGCGCTCGCCGTCGGCGCTCGGCGCCGTCGAGAAGCCCGATTCGTTCGGCCGCGAACGGCAGGTCGCGGTCCTGTTCATCGACCTGCGCGGCTCGACGACGCTGGCCGAGGGCAAGCTCCCCTTCGACGTCGTCTTCTATCTGAACCAGTTCTTCGCCGAGATGTCAGACGCGATCGACGAGGCCGGCGGGCACTACTCCAACTTCACCGGCGACGGGCTCATGGCGCTGTTCGGCTTGGAGAGCAACGTCAAGGCCGGCGTCCGCGACGCGCTGGCCGCCGCCCTTGCCATGCTCCGCCGTCTGGACCACCTGAACCAGCGGCTGGAGAATGAGCTGCGCCAACCGCTCAAGATGGGGATCGGCATCCACTCCGGAGTCGCCATCGTCGGCATGATGGGCCCGCCGAAGACGCCGATCCTCACGGCGCTGGGCGACACGATCAATACCTGCGCCCGGCTCGAATCGCTGACCAAGAGCTACGGCGTCGATCTGGTCGTGTCGGAGGCCGCGGCGCGCGCCGGCGGCCTCGACCTCTCGGGCTTCGCGCGGCACGAGGCCGAGGCCAAGGGCAAGGCCGAGACCGTGCCGATGTACGCCATTCCCTGGCCGGGCAACGAGGCCGTGCTCGCGCAGCTATCGCAGGCGCAGGCCGGCAAGGGCCTGGCCGCCTGAGACGGGAGGACAGCCATGATGCTCGCCCAGCGCCTGCGCGGGCTTGCCTTCGGAGCCTGCCTCTGCGCGACAGCGCCGCTGCTCGCCATCGCCCTCGCGCACGCCGACACGGCCGACGACCTCAAGCGCATCGAATCGCTGTTCGATGCCGGCAGGTACGCGGACGCGGAGCCCGTTGCCAAGGCGTTGGTCGAGAAGCTCGAATCGACGCGAGGGCCGGACCATCCGGAGACGGCAACCGGCCTCCTGGCGCTCGGCCGCGTCCATGCCTTCCAGGGACGCTTCCGCCAGGCTGAGCCGCTCCTGCGCCGCGCTCTCGCGATCCGCGGCAAGGCGCTCGGGCCCGAGCATCCCGAAACGGCGTCGACGCAGAGCGTCCTCGGCGGCGTGCTGAACAACACCGGCAAGCATGCCGAAGCGGAACGCCTGCTCCGCCGCGCGCTGGCGACGCGCGAGAAGGCGCTCGGCCCGGGGCACCTGCGCACGGCGGACACGGTCAACAACCTCGCCATCGTCGACCGCGGGCTCGGCCGCCTCGAATCGGCGGAGGCCGGGTTCCGCCGCGTCGTCGCCATCCGCACGAAGGAGCTCGGCGCCGAGCACGGCCAGATCGTCGCCCCGCTGCAGTTCCAGGCAGAGATCGCGGCGCGGCGCGGCCGCACGGCGGAGGCCGTTCCCCTGGCGCGGCGCGCCCTGGCGATCGCGGAGAAGGCCTATGCCGGCGATCATCCGGCCATCGCGCTCGCGCTCACGGGCTACGCGCGGGTCCTCCAGATGCAGGGGCAGGTGCGCGACGCGCTCGCCTTTCACGAGCGCGCTCTCGGGATCCGGGAGCGACGGCTCGGGCCCGACCATCTCGACGTCGCGACGAGCCTCAACCTCATCGGGAGCGCAGAGCGCATCCTGCGCCGGTACAAGGAGGCCGAGGCGCACCTGCTTCGCGCGCAGACCATTCGCGAGAAGGCGCTCGGCAAGGACGACGTCCAGGTCGGCTACGTCACCGGCCTTCGCGCGCGCGTCGCAGCGGACCAGGGGCGCTGGCAACCGGCGATCGCGCTCTACCAACGGACCCTGCAGATCTGGGAGAAGGCCTGGGGTCCCGATCACCCGGAGCTGGGCGCCGTGCTCGCCAACCTGGCGAACGCGCAGCGCACCTTGGGCAAGCTCAAGGACGCCGAGGCCAGCGCGCGGCGGTCGCTGGCGATCCGCGAGAAGGCCCTCGGCCCCGACCATCTGGACGTCGCGCGCTCGCTCGGCGTCCTCGGCCAGGTCATGGAGCGGGCGCGGCAGGACGCGAGCCCCGTCTTCAAGCGCGCCGCCGCCATCCTGGAGGCGCACGGCCGCCCGGGGGACGCCGACCGCGGCGGCGCCGCGTCCGGCGAGCTGCGCTCCATGCGCTGGATCTACGACGAGTACATGCGAACGCTGTCGCGCCAGGCCGAGCGCATCGCGGACCGTTCGGTCGGGAAGCGCTTCGTCGCCGGCAACGCCGGCAAGGTCCGCGAGGACGCCTTCGCGGCGATGCAGCGCGCGCGGGCCAGCTCAGCAGCCGCGGCGGTCGCCCAGATGGCCGTGCGCTTCGCCGCGCAGGACGACGCGCTCGCCTTGGCCATCCGCGAGCGCCAGGATCTCGTGCAGCGCCGCGAGGCCATCGAGGCCGTTCTGTTGCAGCAGCTCGCGCGCACGGGCGGTGAGCGCGACGCCGCAGCGGAAGCGAAGGCGCGCAACGACATCGCGGACCTCGAGGCTCGCGTCGCGGCGCTCGGCACGCGCATCGAGAAGGAGTTTCCGCGCTACGCCGAGCTCGCCGACCCCAAGCCGGCGCCGCTGAGCCTCGTGCAGTCCCTGCTGCAGGCGGACGAAGCGATGCTCGCCTTCGTGGTCGCCGAGGACGAGAGCTACGTCATGGCGATCCGCAAGGAGAGCGCGATCTTCCGCAAGGTCGCCGTCACCCGGGACGCGCTGCGCAAGGCGGTCTCCGCGCTGCGGCGCGGCCTCGACCCCACCGGCAAGTCCGACATCGCCGAGATGCCGGCCTTCCCTGCCTCCGTCGCGTGGCGGCTTTACCAGGACCTGTTCGGCCCGGTCGAGGCGACGCTCGCCGACGCGAAGCACGTCATCGTCGTGCCGGACGGCGCCCTGCAGAGCTTGCCGATCGGCGTCCTCCTGACGAAGGACTCCGGCGCGGCGATCAGGGACGCCGAAGCGTTCAAGCGGGCGCCCTGGCTGGCACGGACGTACGCGATGACCGTGATCCCGTCCGTCACCTCGCTGCGCGCGCTGCGCGCCTTCGCGACGGACTCACGGGCGGGCAAGCCTTTCCTCGGCATCGGCGATCCTCTGCTCAAGGGCCATCCCGGCGGCGCCGCGGCGCCCGCCGCTAAGCCGACCAGGGCGTTGGGAACGCTGTCGCTTGTCGGCGAGAGCGACGCCGAGGACGCGACCAACAAGCTGTTCCGCGGCGACGTCGCCGACGTGCGCGCCGTACGCGAGGTTCCCGCGCTCCCGGAGACCGCGCGGGAGCTCGCGTCGCTCGCGAAATCGCTCGATGCCGGCGGCGACGCGCTGGTCCTGCGCGAGCAGGCGACCGAGAGCAGCATCAAAGGGGCTGCCGGGCTGAAGGACTACCGCGTCATCGCCTTCGCGACGCATGGCGTCGTCGCCGGAGAGATCGACGGCCTCGCGGAGCCCGCCCTGATCCTGACGCCGCCCGACGCCGCCTCGCGACGCGACGACGGGCTGCTCACGGCGAGCGAGATCGCGCAGGGCCTCAAGCTCGACGCCGACTGGGTCATCCTCTCCGCGTGCAACACGGCGGCCGGCGGACGCCCCGGCGCAGAGGGGCTCGGCGGCCTGGCGAGCGCGTTCTTCTACGCGGGCTCGCGCGCGCTCCTCGTCTCGCACTGGCCGGTCGTCTCCGACGCCGCCGTGGCGATCACGACGACCATGCTCAAGCTGAGCGGCGCCGATCCCGCCCTGCCGCGCGCGGAGGCCCACCGCCAGGCGATGCTCGCGCTCATCGACGGCAAGGCGGACCCGGCCTACGCGCACCCGCTGTTCTGGGCGCCCTTCGTGGTGGTCGGCGAGGGCGGGCCGTTGCGGCGGCCGCGCTAGGCCCAAGACAGACCGCCCAAGCGGCCTCGTCCCGACATCCGACTCCCGGCTGGCGCGCCGCACGGCTTGTGCGAGACTGCGCGGCCGACAGACCGACTTGGGAAGCCGCGATGACCGACCAGTTCCTCGACGACCCGATCACCGGCGCGCCGCCGGGCGGCTTGGGAGTCCTCGACCGCGCCGCGCCGAGCGCCGCCGAGGTCGCGGCGTGGGCTTCGGAGCGCGGCATGCGTCGGATCGAGACCGAGCCTCTCCCCGCCAATGTCGGCGCGCTGCTGCGGGCGGCGGCCCGCGAGGTTCCCGACCAGCAGGCGCTCGTCTTCTTCGACGACGGCGAGATCCTGACCTATGCCGAGCTCGATCGGCGGGTCGACCGCGCCGCAGGCGCGCTGTCCCGCCTCGGAGTCGGCCCCGGCACGCATGTCAGCGTCATGGTCTTCACCGATGCGACCTATCCCGTGACCTGGCTGGCGCTCGCGCGGATCGGCGCGGTGACCCAGCCGCTCAACTTCAACTACACGAGCCGCGAGCTGCACTACATGCTCTCGGATTCGAAGGCCGAGCTTCTGGTGGTCGATGCGTCGCTGCTGCCGGTCCTCGAAGGGATGGAGCACGCTCTCCTGCCGCGCGACCGCGTCGTCGTGGTCGGCGAGCCCGCGGCCGGGCACGCAAGCTATCCGCACCGCTGGCAGGCGCTCCTCGATGCCGCACCGGACAGGTTCGAGCCGGCGCGCGAGCCCGCCCACGACGACCTGATGAACATCCAGTACACCAGCGGCACGACAGGCATGCCGAAGGGCGTGCTGCAGTCCCACCGCTTCTGGCTGACCTTCGGGCGCGTCGGCGCCGCGCAGTTCCAGGATCGGCCGCGGCGGCTGCTGATCTCGCAGCCCTTCTACTATGTCGACGCGCAGTGGTTCCTCCTCATGACGCTGTACATGCGCGCCACGGCCTTCGTCGCGCGCAAGCAGAGCGCCACGCGCTTCCTCGGCTGGCTGAAGGAGCACCGCATCCAGTACTGCAATTTCCCGGAGGTCGTGTCGAAGCAGCCCGAGCGCCCGGACGACCGCGCGACCGATATGATCGTCGCCTCCTGCTACAGCCACCGGCGCGAGAACTACCGCCGGTACGAGCAGCGCTTTGGCTTCCTGGCGCGCCAGGGCTTCTCGATGACCGAGATCGGCTGCGCGCTTTACGTGCCGATGGAGGCCGACGCCATGACCGGCAGCGGCACGGTCGGCATCCCCGTCGCGTTCCGCGAGGCCATGGTGGCCGACCCGGCGGGCAAGGAGGTGCCGCGCGGCGCGGTCGGCGAGCTTTGCGTGCGCGCCAAGCCCGGCGCCCCGAGCTCGATCCTGCCCGGCTATTTCGGCCGGCCCGACGCGTCGCGCGACGCCTTCCATCCCGGCGGCTGGTTCCGGACCGGCGACGCTGCCGTCCAGAATGCTGAAGGCTGGTTCTTCTATCTCGGCCGGCGCAAGGACATGGTCCGGCGCAGCAGCGAGAACATCAGCGCGGTCGAGGTCGAGGGCGTGCTGCGCGGCGTCCCGCTGGTCCTGGAGGCGGCGGTGCTGCCCGTTCCGGACGACCAGCGCGGCGAGGAGGTGAAGGCCTACCTCCTGCTCGCCGAGGGCAGGGCGGCAGCGGACTGCCCGCCCGAGGCGGTGATCGCCCATTGCGAGCGGAACCTCGCCCGCTTCAAGGTGCCGCGCTTCCTGGAGTACGTGACGGAGTTCCCGCGCACGCCCAGCCTCAAGATCAAGAAGAGCGCCCTGATCGCCGCCAAGCCCGATCTGCGCGCGGGATGCTGGGACAGGCAGGAGGGGCGCTGGCGGTAGGCAGGCGCGACAGGACGGATGGTCCGTCGCGCGCCATGCTTCGAGACGCGGCCCTGCGGGCGCATCTCGCAGGATGCGCTAGCGACGGGGCCTGGCGGCGAGAGGCGCGCGACGAGATGGCTCAGCCCGACAACGCTCCCGAAGCCGCGGCGGGCTCCCTTCCGCCGCCGATCGAGGACTGGTTCCGGCGCCGCGGCTGGAAGCCGCATGCGCACCAGCGCGCCATGCTCGCCGCGGCGCGCGGCGGCAAGTCGGCGCTGCTGATCGCGCCGACCGGCGGCGGCAAGACGCTGGCGGGCTTCCTCCCCAGCCTGGCGGCGCTGGCCGACCGGCCGCCGGGGGAGCGCTGGGACCCGTTCGGGCGCGGGCGGATGCACACGCTCTACATATCGCCCTTGAAGGCGCTGGCGGTCGACGTCCA
>JAEULF010000337.1 GCA_016793965.1 Alphaproteobacteria bacterium
GGCATGCCGGGCCAGCAGTTCGCCCAGAGTCCCGGCCGTCCGCGCTCGGGCGCGCCAATGCTCCTCGGCGACGATGACGACGGCGTCCTTGCCGTGGCGCGTCACGCGCTGCGGCTCGCCGGCCAGCGCGCGCTCGACCAGCCGCGAGAACTCCGCGCGCGCTTCGTGCAGCGGGTACGAGCGCAGTTGCGCCGATCGAATGACCGGCCCTGGGACGTACTCTCGATGCTGAATCACTTCGTAGTCGCCTGGCGGGATCGGAATCGCGGTGTGCTCCTCGTGCTGGAGCGCCACCGGTGCGTCGCCTTCCACGCGCAGATAGGTCGCCCCGCCGAAGCCGCTGCCGTCGTCTTGGAACAGCGCGACGCGCGGACCGTGCAGAGCGTGCGCGTGGCCGGTGACCTCGCCAAAGGCGAGCACCACGCGATCCAGGCCGTGCTCGCGGGGCAGCAACTTCGCGCTGTGGGGGATCGTCTCGACCTGGCGTATGAGCACGTCGCCCTGTCGGCAGATCAACGGCTTCTCCATCTTCATGGTCGGTCCCCGCTCGCCAAGCCGCTCAAATGCTTTGTACAAATATTCGCGATATTTGGACAGAATCAAGTTCAAGTTGTGCCGATCCTGGAGCTTGGAGATCGCGGCATGTCATCGGCGGACCTTGCCGACTTGCCCCACCTCAAGGACATCAGGACATGACCGACTAGGCTGCATCCGCCCTGCGCGACGTCCCCATCGGCATCGCCGCCGCACCCATGGCGTTGACGCGCTTGGCCCAGTCGAGGTCGCCTTCGCGCGCGCCGCCGGAACCGTGCGCGATGACCATGGCCGGCAGCGAGGCCGCAGCGCCTTTCGGCAAGGTCAGGGTTCCCACTGCGGTCGCCGGCGTCATGCCGCCGGACAAGCGCCTGGGAATCGTCAGGGCCCCGAGCGGCGTCACCGACGCGAACTCGATCCGGCCGGTGCGCCCATCCGCGAGATCTGCTGTCTGCGCCTCTCCCTGGCCAGGCCAGAGATGCGCTGCCGCGGCCGCGAGGAGGGCCAAGCATGGTCCTGCGCCGATGGTCCGCATCCCTGCCCTCCCTCGGTCCAGGCGGCGCTGCGGGGCCTCTGCGATTCCGCGATCCGCGCGAGGCTGCCTGATGCACGGCCGCGCAGGCCGGGGCGATTCCGACCGCGACGCGTCGCCGTTGCCGCCCTGAGGCCGGCGGGCGCTCAGCCGCTCGCGCGCTTCGCGCGCGCGGCCGGCTTGGCGGCTCCCGGCGCTGGAGCTGCAGGCGCTTTCCGCTTGGCCGGCTTCGCTTTCGCGGCAGGTGCGGATTCCGCCGCCTTGGCCGGCTTCGCGCCCTTCGCGCCGTTGCCGGCCGCAGGCTTCGCGCCGCGCTTGCCGCGCCCCTTCTTCTCCGCCGGCGGCTTGGACGCCAGCAGCGCGATGGCGGCGTCGAGAGTGAAGCCCTGCGGCTCCTGGCCGCGCGGCAGCGAGACGATGTGGTCGCCGTGCTTGACGTAGGGACCGTAGCGGCCGGCGTGCAGCGTGACGGGCTTCGAATCGGAAGGATGGTCGCCGAGCGGCGTGCCCGGCGGGGCCGCGCCCTTGCGGCCGCCCCGGGCCTTCGCTTCCGCGATGAGGTGGACGGCGCGGTTGAGCCCGATCTCCAGCACGTCGTCCTCGCCCGTCAGCGAGGCGTACTTGCTGTCGTGCAGCAGATAGGGGCCGAAGCGGCCGATGCCGGCCAGGATCGTCTTGCCGGTCTCTGGATGGTCGCCGACCGGGCGCGGCAGCGACAGCAGCTTGAGCGCCTTCGCCAGGTCGACGTCGGCCGGCGCCAGGCCCTTCGGCAGCGAGGAGCGCTTGGGCTTCTCGACGACAGCGCCTTTCGCCTTCTTCTTGCCCGGCTTGCCCGCCTCGGCGGGGTCCGGCGGCGCCGGCGCGGGGGCAGCCTCCTCCTTCGGCCCGAGCTGGACGTAGGTGCCGTAGGGACCCTTGCGCAATGTCACCGGCATGCCGGTGACCGGGTCGATGCCGAGCAGCTTCGGGCCCGCATGCGGCTCGCCGTTGCCGTTCGCGCCCTCTGCGTCGGCATCGACGATGCCGAGCGGGCGCGTGTATCGGCAGTTCGGGTAGTTCGAGCAGCCAATGAAGGCGCCGAACTTGCCGAGCTTGAGCGAGAGGCGGCCCGGCGCATCGCTTGTGCCGCAGCTCGGGCAGACCCGCGGGTCCTTGCCGTTGGCGCTCGACGGAAAGAAATGGGCGCCCAGAGTCTTGTCGAGGGTGGTCAGCACGTCTGAGACGCGCAGCTCCTTGGTGCCGGCGATGGCGGCGGAGAAGTCGCGCCAGAACTCGCGCAGCAGAGCTTTCCAGTCGACGCGGCCGCCCGAGACGTCGTCGAGCTTCTCCTCGAGCTGCGCCGTGAAGTCGTACTCGACGTAGCGGTCGAAGTAGCTGGCGAGGAACGCCGTCACAAGCCGGCCGCGGTCCTCCGGGATGAAGCGGCGCTTGTCCAGGCGGACGTAGTCGCGGTCCTGCAGCACCTGCAGGATGCTGGCATAGGTGGACGGCCGGCCGATGCCGAGCTCCTCCAGCTTCTTCACCAGGCTCGCCTCGCTGAAGCGCGGCGGCGGTTGGGTGAAGTGCTGCTCCGGGGTGACCGGGCCGGGCAGCTCGCGCGCCTTGGCGCCTTCGGCGTCGAGCGCGAGCGCCTCGCCCTTGGCCAGCGGCGGCAGGCGGCGCGAGAACTCGTCGTCGCCCTCGGCGGCGTCGTCGCGGTCCTCCTGGTAGAGCTTCAGGAAGCCGTCGAACACGGTGACCGAGCCCGTCGCGCGCAGCCGCGCGTACTTCCCGCCGGTGTCGATGTCGACGGCGACCTGGTCGAGGACGGCGCTCTCCATCTGGCTCGCCACCGTGCGCTTCCAGATCAGCTCGTAGAGCGCCAGCTCCTCCCGCGAGACGTGGCGGGCCACGTCGGCGGGCTTGCGGAAGAGGTCGGTCGGGCGGATCGCCTCGTGCGCTTCCTGCGCGTTCTTCGCTTTCGTCGCGTATGCGCGCGGCGCGCCCGGCACGTACTTGTCTCCGTACTGCTGGCCGATCAGCTTGCGCACCGCGCCGATCGCCTCCTGGCTCACCTGCACGCCGTCCGTCCGCATGTAGGTGATGAGGCCGACGGTCTCGCCGTCCAGATCGACGCCCTCGTAGAGGCGCTGCGCCGTGCGCATGGTCTGCGTCGCGCCGAAGCTCAGCTTGCGCGAGGCTTCCTGCTGCAAGGTCGAGGTCGTGAAGGGCGGGGCGGGATGGCGGCGCACCTGCCTGGTCTCGACCTCGGCGACGGCGTAGCGCTCGGTCGCCAGCCGCGCCGCGGCAGCGCGCGCCTGCGCCTCGGCGTTCAGGTCGAACTTGTCGAGCTTCTTGCCCTCCAGATGCGTCAGGCGGGCGGTGATGCCCTTGCCGTCGGACTTGCGGAGCGCGACGTCGATCGTCCAGTACTCGCGCGGCTTGAACGCCTCGATCTCGGCCTCGCGCTCGCACACCAGCCGCAGCGCCACGGATTGAACGCGGCCTGCCGACTTGGCGCCGGGCAACTTCCGCCAGAGCACGGGAGAGAGGGTGAAGCCGACGAGGTAGTCGAGCGCGCGGCGCGCGAGATAGGCCTCGACCAGCTCGCGGTTGATGTCGCGCGGCGCCTTGAACGCCGCCTGGACCGCGCTCTTGGTGATCTCGTTGAAGACGACGCGCTTGACCTCGATTCCCTTCAGCGCCTTGCGGTCCTCCAGGATCTCCTTGATGTGCCAGGAGATGGCCTCGCCCTCGCGGTCGGGGTCGG
>JAEULF010000430.1 GCA_016793965.1 Alphaproteobacteria bacterium
CGGCACGTGCGCGAACTGCACGGCGATCGCCGAGGACAGGCACGTCGACGTGATCGAGATGGACGCCGCGAGCCGCACCGGCGTCGGCGACATCCGCGAGCTGATCGAGGGCGTGCGCTACCTGCCCGTGATGGCGCGCACCAAGGTGTACATCGTCGACGAGGTGCACATGCTCTCCGGGGCGGCCTTCAACGCGCTGCTGAAGACGCTGGAAGAGCCGCCGCCGCACGTGAAGTTCATCTTCGCCACGACCGAGATCCGCAAGATCCCGGTGACGGTGCTGTCGCGCTGCCAGCGCTTCGACTTGCGCCGCGTCGACGAGGCGACGCTGGCCGGGCACTTCGCCCGGATCTGCGCGGCGGAGGGCATCCGGGCGTCGGACGAGGCCATCGCGCTCGTCGCGCGCGCTGCGGACGGGTCGGTGCGCGACGGGCTCTCGCTGCTCGACCAGGCGATCACGCTGGCGCCGGATGACGGCAGCCCGCTTGCCGCCGAGCCGGTGCGCGCCATGCTGGGCCTCGCCGATCGCGCGCGCCTGTTCGAGCTCGCGGAGGCCCTGTTCGCGGGTCAGGCGGCGACGGCGCTGGAGATCCTGGCCGAGCTCAACGGCCGCGGCGCCGATCCCGGCGTCGTCGTCCAGGACCTCCTGGAGATCGTGCATTTCCTGTCGCGCGCCAAGGCGGTGCCGGCGACGCTGACGGGGCCCGGCGTGCCGGAGCTCGAGCGCGTGCGCGGCGGCTCCATGGCGGAGCGCCTGTCCGTGCCGGTCCTCGCGCGGGCCTGGCAGCTCCTGCTCAAGGGCCTCTCGGAGGTGCAGACGGCGCCACGGCCGCTCGCCGCCGCCGAGATGGTGCTGATGCGTTTCGCCTTCCTTGCGGACCTGCCCGATCCCGCGCGCGTCCTGCGCGCTCTGCAGGACAGCGCCGAGGCAGGGCGGCCCGAGGCTGGGCGGCCCGAGGCTGGGCGGCCCGCCCCGGCCGCGACCGCGGGCGGCGGGGGCGGCGCCCCCGATGCGGCCGAAGGCGCGCGACCGGCGGGCGGCAGCGTCGGCGGCTCGGTCGGGGGTGGACCTGGCGCGCCGCGCGCGGCGGTCGGCGCCGAGGGCGGCCCGGTCGCGTTCGCCAGCGTCGCAACGGCCGCTCGGCAGGCACCGCGACCGGAGGGCGATGGGCCGCGCAGCCTCGCGGAGATCGCCGCTCTTGCCGCCGCAAACCGCGAGGCCTTGCTGCTCGGCCAGATCCGGCTCTACGTCCACCCGGTCGCGATCCAGCCTGGCCGGATGGAGGTGCGGCTTGCCGAGGCTGCGCCGAAGGAGCTCGCCGGGACGCTCAAGCAGCGCCTGGAGCTGTGGACCGGTCGTCCCTGGGCCGTGGTGCTCGCCAATGCGCAGGGCGGCCCGACCCTGAAGCAGCAAGAGGAAGCGGCCCTGGAGCGCCGGCGCGCGCGCCTGGCCGAGGTGCCGTTGGTGAAGGCCGTGCTGGAGGCTTTCCCCAACGCGGTCCTTGACCTTGCTGCTGCGCCGCCGCCGGCATCGCCGAGCGCGCCGCCGCCGCCCGATTCGCCGCCTGAATCGCCGCCGGCCGCAGCCGAGGACTATGCCGACATGCCTGCGCCGGCTTATGACGACGCCATGATCGGCGAGCCGGACGAACGAGAGGACGAGCGATGAAGAACCTGGGGAACATGCTGAAGCAGGCGCAGCAGATGCAGCAGCGCATGGCCGAGATGCAGCAGCGCCTCGGCGACACCACCGCCGAGGGCAGCGCCGGCGCCGGCATGGTCGCCGTGACGTTGAACGGCAAGGGCGACCTCAAGCGCGTCAAGATCGACCCGAAGCTCCTGGATCCCGCGGAAGGCGAGGTCCTGGAGGACCTGATCGTCGCCGCCTTCAACGACGCGAAGGGCAAGATCGAGGCCCTGCTCGCCCAGGAGATGCAGAAAGTGACCGGCGGCATGCAGCTCCCGCCGGGATTCAAGATGCCGTTCTGAGCCCGGTCGGGGCAGCCAGCTCGGGGCAGCGCCATGATCGGCCCGGAGGTCGAGCGCCTGATGAAGCTGCTGGCGCGGGTGCCAGGACTCGGGCCCCGCTCAGCGCGGCGCGCGGCGCTGGCGCTCCTGAAGAAGCGCGAGAGCCTGATGCTGCCGCTGGGCGAGGCGCTGGCGGCCGCCGCCGCCGCCGTGAAGCGCTGCGGCATCTGCGGCACGCTCGACACCACGGATCCGTGCGGCGTCTGCGCCGACCCCGCGCGCGACGGCGGCGCGCTCTGCGTCGTCGAGGATGTCGCCGACCTCTGGGCGATCGAGCGCACGGGCGCCTTTCGCGGCCGCTATCACGTCCTCGGCGGCACCCTCTCGGCGCTCGATGGGCGCGGCCCGGACCAGCTGAACGTCTCGGGGTTGCTCGCTCGCGTCAGGAGCGGCGGCATCGGCGAGGTCATTCTGGCGCTCAATGCCACGGTCGATGGCCAGACGACGGCGCATTACTTGCAGGATCGGTTGGCCGAGCTGCAGGTCAAGGTGTCCAGGCTGGCGCATGGCGTGCCGGTCGGCGGCGAGCTCGATTATCTCGATGACGGTACCTTGACGGCGGCGTTGCGGGCGCGCCGCTGACCGGGGTCGAGCGGCCGCTCGCGGCTGGCCCGCAGGCAGGCGGGGCACGGCGGGAGGGGAGGCGCAGCAGGCACGACGGGCAGGTCGCGGCGCGCGCCCCTGCATCTATCCGTTTTCCTCTGGCCAAACTCGACTTATTCTCGACCCGCGTCGCGTCGCGACCGGAACCGAGCGAGAGGGATCATGAGCGTCCTCACCCAGCAGCAGACCACGCAGGCGGTGCGCGGACTCATCTATTTCGGCGCGCACAGCTTCTCGGGCGACATGAACCTCGGCGACTGCGGCGCGGTCATCACGTCGAAAGTCTCGCCGCTCTCGCCGCCGACGACGGACAAGGGCGACCCGGTCGACGAGCTGGTCGAGGTCTCGTTCACCCAGGTGCGCTACCAGCAGCACGCGATCGAGGGCTCGGTGCACGTCATCGCCAAGATCCGGTGGCCGACCCTGTCCGAGCGTCTGCGCATGGGCAGCCCGAATTTCGGCATCACCGAGCAGCCGCAGGTCAAGCACGACAAGCTGACGCGCAATTGCCTCGTCGCCTTCGCGCGAATCATCACCAAGCACGCGGACGAGGTGCGCAGGGTCAAAGAGCAGACCGACGAGAAGGACGACGACAAGGACGCATGAGCGGGGGCCACCGTCGTGGCTGCCCGCGCGGACCGCCTGAGCCTGCCCGTCTCCGCGCCGGGGACCCGGCGCGAGCTCGTGGTCCATCGCTACGGCGCGCCGGGCGCCCGGCCGAAGGCCTATCTGCACGCCAGCCTGCATGCGGACGAGCTTCCGGGCATGCTGGCCCTCCACCACCTGCTCGACCTGCTGGACGATTGCGACAGGGCGGGGCGGTTGCGGGGCGAGATCGTGGTCGTCCCCGTCGCCAACCCGATCGGCCTCGACCAAGTGGTGAACGGCACGCATCTCGGCCGCTACGGCCTCGCCGGCGGCGGGAACTTCAACCGCGGCTGGCCCAATCTCGCGCCGCTCGTCGCGGACGGGCTCGCCGCCTGCCTCGGGAGCGACGGTCCGGCCAATGTGGCTCGGATTCGCGAAGCCTTGGTCGCGACCGTCGCCGGACTCGACGCGCGCACCGAGATCGCCGCGTTGCGCCGCGTCCTCCTGGGGCTTGCGATCGACGCCGATCTGGTGCTCGACCTGCATTGCGACGAGGTCGGGCTCGCGCATCTGTACACCGCTCCTGCATGCTGGGACGACCTCAAGCCGCTTGCCGCATCGCTCGGCTGCGCGGCCGTGCTGCTCGCCGAAGCTTCCGGCGGCGGGCCGTTCGACGAGTGCGTCAACGGGCCCTGGCCTGCTTTGGCGGAGCGCTTCGGGCCCGGCGTGCCGATCCCGCAAGCCTGCTTGAGCGCGACCGTCGAGCTGCGCGGCAAGATGGACGTCAGCGATGCCGGCGCCGAGCGCGACGCGCGCGCCATCTTGCAGTTCCTGGCGTTGCGCGGCTTTGCGGAGCCTGGCGAAGCCGCTGCCGCGCCCGGCCCGGTGCCGCAGGCGACTCGGCTCGACGCGGTCGACGTCGTCCGCAGCCCTGCGGCCGGGATCCTCTGCTACGCCCGTCGCGTCGGCGACATGCTGCGCAAGGGCGACGCCGTCGCCACCGTGCTGGATCCGCTGGCGGCCGACCGCGCGGCGTCGCGGACCGTCGTGCGGACGATCACCGACGGGGTGCTCTTGACGACCCTGCGCCACCCCCTCGTGCGCGCCGGCGCCGTCATCGCCAAGGTGGTCGGCCAGCAACCGCTGCCGACGCGCGCGGCGGGCATGCTGCTCGATGATTGAGCATCCTCGGCCGGCTCCCGTTGCGGGAGGCTTCCTTGACCCAGCCTGCGCGCTGCACGAGGCGCAATAATTTCTTGCCGGTCAAGGGCTTGTCCGCCCGGGGGCAGAGCGCCGTCGGCGTTGCTCAATTACAACAACGAGTGCCGAATACGATATCGACGTTGTGGTTGAACCCTGGCCTCGCTGAGGGCGCTATGCTACCGATCGTGCAATGTCCGGCTTTTCCATCAGCACCAGCGCTTGCCGACGTTTGCAACGTCGCGATGCGGGGCGTTGTTGGCGCCAAGCCGAACGGAGCGATAAGGTGGGTGCCGGGCCGTGATTGAGGCCGCCGGGAAGGGGCTAGGACGTTCAATGTTCACCACACAATTCTCCATGAAGTTGAGGCATGTCGTTGCGGCCGTTCTCGTCGTCGGCATGCTGGGCGGCTGCGCCAGCGCGACCGACGGTCAGGGTAGCGACGACGAGGCCGTGAACGACCCGATCGAGGGCTTCAACCGGTACCTCTTCGAGGTCAACATGGGCATCGACAAGCTCGTGTTGCGACCGCTCGCTGAGGTCTATCGGACGGCGCTCCCGGACGTGGTGCAGAACGCGGTCCGCAATTTCATGGACAACCTGCGCACGCCGGTCGTGCTCGTGAACGACCTGCTGCAGGGCGAGTTCAGCCGCGCGTGGTCGACGCTGGCCCGATTCGGCATCAACTCGACGGCCGGCGGCCTCGGTCTCTTCGAAGTGGCCGATGGCTGGGGCTACCAGAAGCACAACGAGGATTTCGGCCAGACGCTGGCGGTTTGGGGAACGGGTGAGGGCCCTTACCTGATGCTGCCGCTGTTCGGTCCGTCAAACCCGCGCGATGCCGTGGGCCGCGTGGTCGATTTCTTCTTGGACCCGCTGAACTGGGTCCTGGCGGGCCAGAGCTGGGCCGGGGTCGAGGGCCTGGGGACGGCTGGGCGGGCCGCGAACATGGCGCGCACGGGCCTCGACGCGGCGGACACCCGCGCGCGCAACATCGAGACGCTCGACACGATCGAGAAGAACTCGCTCGATTTCTACGCGACGGTGCGCAGCCTCTACCGTCAGCGCCGCATGGACGAGATCAACAACGGCAAGCCGACGGGATCGTCGAACGTGCCGACGCTCTCGGCCCTGCCCAACCCGCCGGCCAAGACGCCGTGACCGAATCGCTCTGATCGCCCCCGGGGCGATCAGAGCGCGGTCCGCTTGGGTCCGCGCGCGAAGCGTTGTGGGAGCATCGATGCTAGCCATGGTCTTGAGTGGCGCACGCGCCTTGCTGTTGGCGGCGGCGCTTTTTCTCGTTGGCGGAGCCGCCGCGGCCGGGCCATTGGACGATGCCGCCACGAAGTTCGTGCGCGACCTCGCGGCCAAGGCTGACGGGGTGGCGAAGCGCGTCAAGGACGACCCGACGACGCGCGACTCGGCGTTCCGCAGTCTCCTCAAGGAGGGATTCGACGTCGAGGGCATCGGGCAGTTCGTGCTCGGCCGGCATTGGAAGTCGGCAACCGAGGACGAGCGCAAGCGCTTCATGGCGCTTTTCGAGAAGATGATCGTCGACAGCTACGCCAGCCGCTTGACCGACTATGCGAGCGAGCAGGTCGAGATCAAGGGCACGCGGCCGGAGGCCGACGGAACGACGGCCGTGCTGACCGAGATCAAGCGCGATGGCCAGCCACCGGTGCGGCTCGACTGGAAGGTCAAGGCGCCGGACAAGGACGCGCGCATCATCGACGTCAATGTCGAGGGCGTCAGCCTCGCCGTGACGCAGCGCTCTGACTTCGCGTCCGTGATCCGGAGCGCCGGCAGCGTCAGCGGCCTCAACGACGCGCTTGAGAAGAAGCTCGCTGCGCCGACGAAGAAGCAGTAGGGACCGCCGCCTCTCCGCACGGTCCGCTCGGTAGGCCGATACGGGCGTCCCACGGAGCGAGCGATGCGGCAGTACCACGTCCCTGCTGACGCGACCGCCATCGATCACCTGCGCATGGTGGAGCGGCCGGAGCCCGCCTGCGGTCCTGGCGAGGTGCTGCTCCGCGTTCGCGCCGCGTCGCTCAATTTCCGCGACCTCAATCTCGTCGAGGGCCGCCGCGGTCCGGCCCGGCCGGATGGCTTCGTGCCTTGCTCGGACGGCGCCGGCGAGGTCGTCGCGGTCGGAGCCGGCGTCCGCCGGCTCAAGCCGGGGGATCGTGCCGTCGCCTGCTTCTTCCAAGGTTGGGCTGACGGCGACATCCGCGCGGAGACCATGCAGACGGCGCTCGGCGGCGCCTTGGACGGCATCCTGGCCGAGCGCGTGGCGCTTGCCGCCGATGCCCTCCTCCCGCTGCCGCCCGGACTCTCCTTCGAGGAGGGCGCCACGCTGCCTTGCGCCGCGGTGACCGCGTGGCATGCGCTCGTCGAGAAGGGCGGCCTGGCGCCCGGCCAGACCATCGTCCTGCTCGGCACGGGCGGCGTCTCGATCTTCGCGCTGCAATTCGCCAAGGCTGCCGGCGCCCGCGTCATCCTCACCTCGTCGAGCGAGGAGAAGCTCGCGGCGGCCCGGCGCCTCGGCGCCGATGCGACGATCAACTACAAGGCGACGCCGGACTGGGACCAGCAGGTCTTGGCCCTGACCGGCGGCGTCGGCGCCGACCATGTCGTCGAGGTCGGCGGCGCCGGCACCTTGCCGCGCTCGCTGCAGGCCGTGCGCTTCGGCGGCAGGGTCAGCCTGATCGGCGTGCTGACCGGCGCGCAGCCTTTGGCCGACCCCTATCCCATCCTGCGCAAGAGCATCGTCGTCCAGGGCATCTATGTCGGCAGCCGCGCGATGCAGGAGCGCATGCACCGGGCGATCGTGCAAGCCGGGATCAAGCCGGTGATCGACCGCGTCTTCCCCTTCGAGGAGGCGCCTGCCGCCTACCGCTACATGAAGGCGGCCGGGCACTTCGGGAAGATCGTGATCCGCATGTAAGGGGAGCGGCCTCGTCGCCTCCTCAGCTCCTGGCGATCGGCTTGTACTTGATCCGGTGCGGCTGGTCGGCATCGGCGCCGAGGCGGCGCTTCTTGTCGATCTCGTAGTCCTGGAAGTTGCCCTCGAACCACTCGACATGGCTGTCGCCCTCGAAGGCCAGGATGTGCGTCGCCACGCGGTCGAGGAACCAGCGGTCGTGGCTGATGATGACCGCGCAGCCGGCGAACGACTCCAGCGCCTCCTCCAGGCTTCTCAGCACGTCGACGTCGAGGTCGTTGGTCGGCTCGTCGAGCAGGATGACGTTGGCGCCCGACTTCAGCACCTTCGCCATGTTGACGCGGTTGCGCTCGCCGCCGGAGAGCTGACCGACCTTCTTCTGCTGGTCGCCGCCCTTGAAGTTGAAGCTGGAGACGTAGGCGCGGCTGCTCACCATCTTGCCGCCCAGGTCCATCTGGTCGAGGCCGCCGGAGATCTCCTCCCAGACCGTCTTGTCCGGGTTGAGGTTGTCGCGGCTCTGGTCGACATAGCCGATCTTGACCGTCTCGCCGACCGCGAAGGTCCCGGAATCCGGCTTGTCCTGGCCGACGATCATCTTGAACAGCGTGGTCTTGCCGGCGCCGTTCGGGCCGATGATGCCGACGATGCCGCCGGGCGGCAGCTTGAACGAGAGGTCGTCGATCAGCTGGCGGTCGCCGAAGCCCTTGGCGATATGCTCGGCCTCGATGACGCGCTGGCCGAGACGCGGCCCGTTCGGGATGACGATGCGGCCGGAATCCGGCGCCATCTCCTGCTTCTGCGCCACCATCTGCTCGTAGGCCTGGATGCGCGCCTTGGACTTCGCCTGGCGCGCCTTGGGCGACTGCCGGATCCAGTCCAGCTCGCGCTCCAGCGTCTTCTGCCGCGCCCCCTCGGTCTTCTCCTCCTGGGCGAGCCGCTTCTGCTTCTGCTCCAGCCAGGAGGAGTAGTTGCCCTCCCATGGGATGCCGCGGCCGCGGTCGAGCTCCAGGATCCAGCCCGCCACGTTGTCGAGGAAGTAGCGGTCGTGGGT